>CAZFSQ010000239.1:0-1847 GCA_964521975.1 uncultured Oligoflexales bacterium
TTATTGTCTCACGTTACCACTACTCACGACCCCTGAAGGAAAAAAAATGGGGAAGACTGAGTCGGGGGCTGTGTGGTTAGATCCGAATAAAACATCTCCCTATGAGTATTTTCAATATTGGAGAAATCTTGATGATGCGATGATTGAATCATGTCTGTATTTTTTTACATTCCTTGACGAAGGAGAAATTCAAAAACTTGCTCAATTAAAAGATAGAGAAATTAATCAAGCTAAAATTATTTTAGCTTATGAGCAGACCAAGCTGATTCATGGACAAGGGGAGGCGGATAAGGCAAAAAAGACTGCTGAGGAGCTGTTTTCTGGTCACGGAGGGCATGGTAATGAGCCGCTTCATGAGGTTAGCTCGCAGCAATTTGGTCAAGGTATGAATGTAATGGAGCTTTTGGTGATGGCTAAAATTTTTTCATCAAAAGGTGAAGTAAAGCGTTTAATTGAACAAGGCGGCCTAGCTATCAATGATAAAAAAATATCGAATTTTCAAGATGTTATAGACTTAAGCTTCTTCAGCCAAGATCAGTCTTTACTCATTAAAAAGGGTAAAAAGCATTATTATCGCTTGAGAATTTCCCCCTAGTTTAAAGTTTTCCAAAAAACTTCCGAAGGGTTTATAGATGTTTTGAGAATCATTAAGGATGATGATACAATAATTGGATCAATACTTTTATTTACATATTTAAATGAGGAGGGGTTATGAAAAATATTGTTAGGGTAATTTTATTGTTGAGTATTTTTACACCTAAAATTTTGGCGAATGAAGTAGCAGCTAAAAAAGATGGCGTGAGTGTTTTAAGTGAAGCATCTAAAAAAGGTACAGCGATTGTGACATTGAAAAAAGGTGACACAGTTGATGCTAAAGAGAGAAAAGGTATGTATTGGGAAGTTGTCACTAAGGATGGCAAAAAAGGATTTGTGTCTGTGATGGAAGTAGCCAAAAAATCAGGGGCAGAGGATGCTGATTTGGCAAAAGCAATTCGTAGTGCTGTGAAGCAAGGTCGCGAGGGTGAAGAAGAAGATGCAGCGAATAACCGTGCTCGTTCGACGGTGATGGGTGTGCGTGGTTTGGATGAAGGCGATACAGCAAATTTGGCTGGTAACGTAAAACCTAATTTACGTATGGTGTATTCAATGGAAGATAAAAGTTTGTCAAAAAAAGATTTAGAAGAATTTGGTGATTTGGTGATGAGAGAAGTTGAGTTGCGAGCAGAAAAAAAGTCTGAATAATTTTATAGTTTATTGAAATAAATTTAAGTTAAGAAAAAGGAGATTTCTTATGATGAGGGCTTTATCACGGAAGAAAATGATCTGCGGTTACTATCTCGCTTTTTTAGCGATCTACGCATGTGTGACAAGCAATGAAAAAACAGAGGAAGTTACAAAAACTTCAGAAGAAGCCCTTTCCAGCGATGAAAAAATTAAGCTCCGAGAATTTCAAGCCGAACTGGAAATTGGTCGTAATATGGCAGGAAGACTTTTGCAGTTTTATGGTACGGTGAACGATTCATCGCTAGTGGGTTATATCAATCAAGTGGGAAATTATGTAGCAAGTTATAGCGATTATCCTGATCGAAAATATATGTTTGAGATCATTGATTCGGATTCGGTGAACGCATTTGCATGTCCGGGGGGATATGTTTTGGTGACGAAAGGAGCGATTCGTTTAGCTCGTAATGAAGCAGAACTTGGGATGATCTTGGGACATGAAGTTACGCATGTGGGAAAAAGCCATATGTTTAATACGCTAAAATCCATGAGTCGTGAAGAAGCAGAAAAGATTGAAAAAGAGTCTGGAAAAAAAGGGTCGATGATTCCTGAGACAGTCCAATTAC
>CAZFSQ010000239.1:1857-4479 GCA_964521975.1 uncultured Oligoflexales bacterium
CGACCTAAATCTGATGATTCTTCAGGTGGAGCGATGGTTGCTCGTTATCTTTCGGGTTCAACGGGTGCTGGTCTTTCACTTTTGCAGGCAGCGAAAGTTGGGATGAATGTGATTTTAGAAAAGGGCCTTGATAAAGAACTAGAAATGGAAGCAGATCGCGAGGGAGTGAAATATGCGATTCGTGCAGGCTATGATCCTAATGCCATGATGGATTATCTCAACAGGTTATTAGAAAGAAAAAAAGAATTGAACACAAAAGTTCTTGAATCGACTCACCCGAAAATTGAAGATCGTCAGAATTTAATTAAGAAGCAATTGGTAGCATTAAATGCTTCGGAAATCATCGGAGCCAATGGAAGAAAAAGATTTGAACGCTATGTCTCAAAATTACAAGAATCAAAAAGTGGAAATAAATAATTAGTTAATTAAGTTGTCAAGGTGATGAAAGGAAAAAGTAGTATGTTGCGTCGAAATGGAATTCGTAGCGGTTTGATTTTTATCTTGGTTTCATTAAATTCAGAAATTTTATTCTCAGATCAGTTTCACTATAACAATATCATCGTCGGAGATCGTGCGATGGGATTAAGTGGTGCATATTGTGGTGTCTCAGATGATGCTTCAGGGGTTGTTTATAATCCGGCAGGTCTTGCCTTTGCATTATCGAATGACATTTCCGGCTCAGCCAATGCATTTTATTCTCGTGAAGTAAAATACAAAAAAACAATTGGAGAGAGCGATTTTAAAGAGCAGAGCAGTGGAAGTGTTCCAAGTTTTTTTGGTGGATTACAAAAATTGGATAATATTATGGACGGACTTGTGTTTGCTTTTGGAATCTATTCAACGGATAACGAACAAAAAGATCAGAATGATAAAATTGTCGGAGTTGATTTAACATCAACAAGTATAGATCGGTTTCATCGCACAAGTAATATGCGAGCAGCGACAACATATTTTGGTGGGTCTTTAGCCAAGCGACTGACCAATAAAATTTCTATGGGCGTTGGAATGAATTATATTTCGATTAATGAACTCATTCAAGAATATCAAGACGCCAAACAGTATTTTAAAACCGCTGGATTTTATCGAATTTTAACGCAGAATATTCGACAGAATTTAGTTGTAACAGGGATTCAACCAGTATTAGGAATGCAGATGGCCCTGGGTCGTTTTTCACTGGGGGTAACTCTAAAAAAAGGTGTGGTTCTAAGTGAAAAAATGGAATTAGGAACAGAGACTAGAACAGCGATTTTATCGGCAGATGCGAATACAGCATTGGAAGATGATTCTACGACAACATCCGCAACGGGGACAATTACACGGGTGCTGAATGATGAAGAAGTAAAAAAACCTATCACCTCTTTTCCTCTTGAATTGAGAACGGGTATCGCATGGTTTGCATCGACAAAATTATTAGTTACCGGAGATGTTTCTTATCATTCAGCGGTAACAGATGCCGGAAAGATTGAATCTTTTGGTAAGGCTATGTTTAATAAGGAAGCCGTGATGAATTTTTATTTGGGAACGGAATATTATGTGCTAAATTCATTGCCAGTACGCTTAGGGTACTTTACAAATAATGATGCTCGCCCTAATGTGGAAGAAGGAAAGTCAGCTCAGGCTGACCATGTTGATTATAATGGATACAGTGGGTTTTTAGCTTGGGTACAACCCAATAGCCAAGTGGCCGTAGGTGGGATTTTACAGTTTGGCTCTGGTAAAGCTCAAAAACTTGGTGACACTGCGATTCAAGATGTTGATGGAAATTCAAGAACGTTTGCTTTCTCGGCATCGCACAACTTTTAAAGTAAGGATTAAAATTATATGACCGAAGCTCTACCTGTCACCAAAGAAGGTTTTTTTGAGTTGCAAAGTGAATTGAAACAGCTCAAAGAAGTTGAGAGACCAAAGATTATTGAAGCGATTGCTGAGGCCCGTGCTCAGGGCGATATTTCTGAAAATGCAGAATATCATGCTGCTCGTGAGAAGCAGGGTTTTATTGAAGCAAGGATCAATGAGTTAGAAGACAAATTATCGCGTGCTCAAATCATCGAATACAATAAGGATCAGTTGGATGTTTCTTTGGTGCGGTTTGGTGCGTATGTAACTGTCTCTGATGAAGAATCAGGAGAGGAAAAAACATATCGTATTGTTGGGGACATGGAAGCCGATATTACAAGAAATAGAATTTCGCTTAGCTCTCCTATTGCTAAAGCTCTGATGGGGAAAAAAATTGATGATTCTGTATCTGTGCGAGTCCCTAAGGGTGAAATGGAATACGTGATTACAGAAATTAAGTTTTAATTTGATCAGCGTTTTCTTCAATCTACTTTTTTTCATGATATTTTTTTGGATCATCAGTGTCATAAAAAAAGATGCCAGTATTGTAGACCGTATTTGGGGAATGGGATTTATCGTTATTTCTTATTCTCTTTTACTTCAATCAGAATCTAAAAATTTGCATTTTATTTTATCATTTATTTTAATTTTAATTTGGGGATTGCGATTATCCTTACATATTCATTTTAGAAATAAATCCCACGAGATTGAAGATTATCGGTATCAAGAAATGCGAAAAAAACATGATCCTGGATTTTGGTGGAAAAGTTTTTTTATTGTTTTTTT
>CAZFSQ010000240.1:0-4414 GCA_964521975.1 uncultured Oligoflexales bacterium
GAGTTTGAGAAGGGGGAGGAGAGAATCGAAACTCTCCTCCCCCTTCTCAAGAAAAGGATAAGCAAAAACTTCCCACTCACTTTTTCGTGTAAAAAAAATATAATATTTAGAGTATGAACTCTAGCCAAAAACTTATCAGCATTGTCATCCCTATTTACTATGAAGAAAAAATAATTGATGAAATTGTTTTGCGAGTTTTACAAGCTGCAAGTATTTTGTCGCAAAAATATTCTTATGAAATTATTTTTGTTAATGATGGTAGTCAGGATCGTTCCCTCGAAAAATTAATTTCCCATCATCTTAAAAATCCCCATATTAAAATAATTGATTTGTCGCGGAATTTTGGCCATCAATTAGCGATTACAGCAGGGATACAGTATAGCCGTGGTGACTCCGTAATTGTGATGGATGGAGATTTACAAGATCCACCGGAAGTCATTTTAGATTTTGTCGCCAAATGGGAAGAAGGGTTTGAAGTAGTCTATGGGGTGAGAAAAAAGCGAGCGGGTGAAAATCATTTCAAGCTTTGGACTGCCAAATTGTTTTATCGCTTGATTGCCAAATTATCAGAAATAAAATTGCCTCTGGATGCAGGTGATTTTAGGCTGATGGATCGCAAAGTAGTGCGTGAACTCAATCGTATTCATGAGTCGAATAGATATATTCGTGGACTCGTGATGTGGGTTGGGTTTAAACATGTTGGCGTTCCTTATGAGCGAGATCGTCGTTATGCAGGTGAGACTAAATATACATTACACAAGATGCTTAAATTTGCTTTGGATGGTGTTACCAGTTTTTCAGATCGCCCCTTATTTTTATCAGGATATATTGCATTCATTTTTTCCATTCTAGCAATCAGTGGTGTAGGATGGGTACTTTACGGATATTTAACCCACCGTGATTCGCAAGTAACAGGTTGGGCGTCTTTAATGACAGTTATGTTTATTTTAGGAGCAGTTCAGTTATTTTCGATGGCGATTATGGGGCAATATATTGGAAGAATTTATCGTGAGTGTCGCGAACGACCTTTGTTTATCGTGAACGAAATGTTTGGTATCGCAAGAGATAAAAAATTAAATAATGAAGTTAATGCAGCATGGCCAGAAATAGTAGCAAAGTAAAAAATATTCCAAAAAATATTCTCGTCACAGGTGGGGCAGGATATATCGGGTCGATGACCTGTAAAGTATTGCAACACAATGGGTATACACCTATCACCCTAGATAATTTAGTCTATGGTCATAAAGAATTTGTGAAATGGGGTCCGTTTTTTAAGGGTGATATTGGAAATGAAAGATTAATTAAAAAAATTTATGACAAGTATCCTTTTGATTATGTGATTCACTTTGCAGCGTATGCCTATGTGGGTCAATCCATGACAGAACCGCTCTTGTATTTTGAAAATAATGTCTCGCAAACGATTTTACTTCTGAAGCAATTAATTGATTTGAAAGTTAAAGGCATGGTGTTTTCAAGTTCATGCTCAACGTTTGGTATTCCAGAGCGTGCTCCCATTGATGAAACTTTTCCGCAAAATCCTATCAATGTGTATGGTAGAACAAAATATCTTGTCGAATTAATTTTGCGAGATACCTGCCACGCCCATGATTTTTCTGCGGTAGCGTTACGTTATTTCAATGCCTCTGGATGCGATGACGAGGGTGAAATAGGGGAGGACCACGACCCAGAAACACATTTAATTCCTCTAGCAATTAAAGCAGCGGTTGATCCAAAATTTACATTAACAGTATTCGGTAAAGATTACGGAACACCTGATGGAACTTGTATCCGCGATTACATTCATGTGTGGGATTTAGCCACAGCTCATATTGCTGCTCTGAAAAAAATTACTCGCGAAAATAAAAAATTCGATGCGTTTAATTTAGGTATTGGCAAAGGTTATTCAGTTCTTGATGTGATTTCGGCTGTTGAAAAAGTATCGGGTAAAAAAGTGAAATATAAGATGGGAGAAAGACGCGAAGGTGATCCTGAAAAGCTATTTGCAGCGAATCAAAAAGCACTGAAGGAATTACAATGGGAAATTAAGTACCGCGATCTCGAAACGATCGTAAAAACTGCCTGGAATTGGTATAAAAAGCGATTTCTTTAGAAATATCAACATATTATTAAAAATTAATTGATTTTATTAAAATATATGTTATTTTAATAAAACATCTCGAATTGGAGGTGTTTGTATTAAAGTTGATGTTGAGCGGTTTTTTTATGTTGAGTGGGTGTTGCGTATGAGTTTCAAATCTTTTTTTCCTACCATTTTTATCATCTTATTATTTCAAATTAATTCTTGCAAATCACGAGTCAAAGAAACGGAAGTTCGCCAATATAAATTGGGAATGCAGGACAACAATTCAAAGTATGTAAAAGCTTTTGAAAAGCTTGTGAAGCAATTTAATCAAAGTTTAGATAACAACATTTTAACTTTTACCAATAACCCTGGAGAAATAAATTCGACGATTACGATTACCAAGGGTCTGAATGATAAAACAGGAAAAATCGGATATGGACAATGGATTGAAGAAACGAAGGATGAAGGAATTAGCGGGATTTTTAATGATGGAAAAATTGAGCGTGAGAAAGTTTATACGATGGCATTAGAATTTGATGAGCAATATATTGAAACGCGAGTTATAAAAAATGATACACAGAGTTGGTATGATTTAGAAAAAGCATTTACCCATGAAGCGGGTCATGGACTTGGATACGGCCATGTGAATACACAGTCGCATATTATGTATCCCGAAATCTCAGGAGCCAAAGATTTGAATGGATTTTTTTCTGAGATTCGTAGAGATTTTAAGTTACAGTGAGCAATTTTCAAAAATTAAAAATAGATATCCATATTCATTTAGCAGGAACAGGTTGTTGTCAATCAGGTTGTTGGGTTTCTCCGCAATTTAGAAATCGTTTTACTTTTCGTGCGATTAAATGGTTACTCAATGTCAAGAACGAAGATTTAGAAAAGAATATTGATGTTGAGTGGGTTCATAAAATAGTTCATCTTATTGAAAATTCGGAAATTGATTATGGTGTCATCCTAGGATTTGATGGTGTGTATCACCACGATCATTCGGGATTTGATGAAGAAAAATCGCAGATGCTTATTCCTCATCAATGGGTGTTTAAAATGGCGAAAGAAAATTCTTCGTTATTGCCAGGCCCTTCGGTGAATCCATTTCGTCATGATGCGTTAAAAATTTTAGATGAATGTATCGCAGAGAAAGCGGTACTCATTAAATGGTTGCCCGTTACTCAGGCGATTGATCCAATGCATAGAAAGTTAAAACCATTTTATACTCGATTAGCCGAGGCAAAAATACCGCTCTTGATTCACATGGGAGGTGAAAGAACTTTTGCTGAAGTGGAACCGAAATATAATGATGTCAATTTATTACGCGGCCCTTTAGAAGCAGGAGTAAAAGTGATTTGTGCCCATGCGGCGACAAAAATTTTGGGCAGTCACGAAGAAGATCAGTTGCCAAAATTAGAATCGTTGATTCGAGAATATCCCCATCTTTGGGTGGATAATTCGGGTTTATGTAATCCAGGACGTTTTATTCACGTTCCGAGATTAGCAAAATTAGATTGGCTGCAAGAGCGAATGTTATATGGAAGTGATTGGCCCGTGCCTTCACATTCTTATTATTTTTTGAAAGAACTTGGATTTAAAAAAGTAGTTACTCTCGGAAAAATTAAAAACGCAATTCAAAGAGATTATGAAATTAAAAAAGCATTTCGTTATTCTGAAGAATCATTTTATCGAGCGAATTTGGTTCTGGCTAATTTAGAGGAATGGGTTAGATTAAATTAGTTAGAATGATTGAGTGAGGAGCAAGTTTTTATGAAACCCGATCCTAAAAATTATCAAGATGATCTTCAGCCTGCAAACACCGACGCGGGAATTTTTGGCTTAGACTCTACTCAAGAGGATGCTCAAGTTTTTTTAATTCCTGTCCCTTGGGAAGCAACCGTATCTTATCGTTCTGGGACGGTGGATGGGCCGCAAGCAATTTATAATGCAAGTTATCAAGTCGATTTGTTGGATATTGATTTTGGTGATTTTTCTCAAAATAAAATATTTTTAAGCGACGAAGATCATCACTTAAAAAAACTGCATCTTTCAACGAAAGAAAAAGTGATTCACTCTCGAGCGAATCCAACGCAAGAAAATTTATTGAAAAATATCAATCACCAATGCGAAGAAATGAATCAAATTGTTTTTCGTCAATCAAGCCATGCCATCGAGCAAAATAAAATTGTGGGTGTTCTTGGTGGAGATCATTCATCTCCACTGGGTCTCATTCGTGCGTTGGATAAAAAATACAGTGATGGATTTGGTATTCTACATATAGACGCCCAGTTTGATTTGAGGTGTGTTTGTGAAGGGTTCAGATATTCC
>CAZFSQ010000241.1:0-4378 GCA_964521975.1 uncultured Oligoflexales bacterium
TGCAATGTTTCTTGCTACGTCGATGTATCATAAATTGCTTCATAAGATTTATCTTGCGATAAAGCTAAACTGTAAGAAACATCTTTGGAGAGAGTTTTAACACATGAAAAAAAATAAAAACTTGAAAGTAAAATAAATAAATTTTTCATTACACTGTCACCCTATTTCGTCCATTTCTTTTCGATTCATATAATTTTTGATCGGCAATTTCGATTAAGTCCACCGATTTTTTCATTTGAGCATCAATCTCAGCCACTCCCATAGAAATGGTTTGGCGTGTGGTCACTCCACTTAATTTAAAATTATGTTGCTCTAATTTTTGCCTGATACGTTCAGCAAATTCATACGCGGTCTTCTTAATGGTATCAGGTAAAATGATAATAAATTCTTCGCCACCAAACCTTCCTAAAATGTCGTTCTTACGAATCGCACTTTTGACAATGCTGGCTGTCTCCTTCAAGATAATATCCCCCGCATTATGACCAAAGGTATCATTCACCTTTTTAAAAAAATCAAGATCATACACAATGATCGAAAGCGGTCTTTGATAATTTTTAGCAATTTTAAATTCTGATTCGAGAGAATCCATCAAATATTGTTTATTAAACACATTGGTTGTTTGATCGAGAGTGGCTTTTTGATAAATCTTATCGTGAAACACATTTTCAATATTGCCATGAGAAAAAAACTTGAGAAGCACCGTCCCAAGTCGCACCATATCTCCGTCTTTTAATACAGTAGGTGCACCAATTTTTTTATCGTTAATAAATGTTCCATTGGTTGTGCCTAAATCCACGGCCCTCACAACAATTCCCTCTTGCACGAATCGAATATGCTGCCGCGAAATTGTCGCATCACTAATATGCAATTTGCATGTATCCGCATCACGCCCCATCGTCATATCGGTTTCATCTAAAATGTAACGTTTACCAATATCACTGCCATTGTAGCGAACAAGGCAAGCACGTTGTCTTCCAGGTTGATCATATTGCGTGAGCTGAATTTCTGATGCTATTATTGTTTTTTCATCGGACATTTTTTTATTCTATCGAACACAAGAGGATGAGTCTAGTAATCAGCTATGGCAATGCCACAAACCTAAGAGAAGTCTCTTTCCCAACCTCTGTTCCATTGCGTTTCCAAGTAAAAGTAAGTCGATTGAGTCCAACAGAAGGATTAATCTCAAAAATTGTATTTGAATTTTGATCTAATTTCTGGACCGATAAATCCACTCCATTTAATTTTACATAGAGATCAATTGGACCTGCTAATTCATTTCTCCGAGCGATTTCAGTTTTGGTTGGCTTTCCTAAAAAAACGGACCCCTGCGAATTACCATCAAGCCTCACCGTAAAGCTTTGAAATACTCCCCAGCTATTTTCTAAATTCGGCATTTTTATATCTGAAGGGGGATTATTCGGATCTGCTCCAATAGATTTCGCCCATAACTCGATAACCTTTTTAACATCAACATGAGGATTGCCAAATTTTTTCTCGCCATTACTTTGAAAAGGCTCAAACGCAATCCACAAAAAATCTGGATGCAGTGTTTGACTTTGCCCAACCCACTCACCACCAATTATACTTCCCGATTCATTAAGTTCTAAAATATACTCATATGATTTTGAATCAGGTATCAAAGTTCGCCCACTACTTTCAGAGGGGATTTGCGATAATGCGTTCGCAAAAGTTATCTTCATCTTAATATATGCAAACTGAGTTGCTTCAGGGTTGAATAAATAATTATTTTCTTTTTTTCCTGTCACCCATTGTAACGCTTTCGACTTATCACTTGTCAACGTCGCACTCTCTGTCATTTCAAATTTATAAATTGGATAATTCCACACTTGCTCACCTGAAAATTCATCAAAAAGAATCGTGTGTTTTTTAATGCCGATCCAATTTGTTAGAGAAAGATGAAAAAGAGCCGGATTCGTATCTTCGCATGTACCCATTCGTGTTACATCCCCTGTGCGATTTCTCACCGTCGGAACACTCTGGCTTTGACAACGATCGCCACCTAAAAAATAATAATTAGCACTCATATTAATTTCAGCAAGCAGTGCTTTAATATCCTGCGACGTAAAAACGGCTGATCCCATTGACACCGCATTCATCGGTTCACGATGTCTCTGTGAAGCAGCAGCAAAACCATTACAATGCCCCGCCCATCCTGATGTCGGATCATTCGGAGCTGTATAATGATTTTGATTTTCCCAATTTTGAGCTAACGGTTGACCATTATTAAAAGCTAAATCATATTTTGCGAGTGCTGATACACCCTCACCTAATGGAACATTCGTCCCGCCAAATTTTTCTGGATACCAAAAATCAGAATAAGGTTTTTTATCATCAGGGACTTCGCCCTGCGTGGGAAGAGACGCAAATTTTGTTTCGTATGACTCTGTCCAAATCTGTTGATAAAAAACTTTATTGGTTTCAATTTCTTCTTTACCAACCGCTTTTTTGAGAGGTAAATGGTTTTTATCTTCCGTCCAAATAGATTGCACCAATTTTTGCCATGTCGATAAATTGAAATCCATCGGCTTACATGAATATAAAATAAGAAATATGATGAGGTTTATTTTTTTCATTTATAAAAAAACCCATCCAGTTTTTTCATCAGGATGGGCAGCAATTAGAAATTCAATTTCAGCTTAGTTCAAATTTTTACTGATAAGTTTTGTCATCTCGAACATAGAAACTGTGCGTCGTCCGCTGAATACTTTTGCAAGTGCTTCATCCGCATTGATGTTTCTTCTGTTCACAGAATCTTGTAATCCGTGCTTTTTAATGTAGCCCCATACTCTTTTCACAACTTCTGTGCGAGGGATTGGATTTGCTCCAACAATCGCAGCAAGAGCTGAAGATGGAGTAAGCGGTTTCATGAAAGCAGGGTTCGGCTTACGTTTTGTTTTTTGCTTAGGGGCTGCTGCTTTTTTTGTTGCTTTCTTTGCAGTTGCCTTCTTTGCAGTTGCTTTTTTAGTCACTTTTTTTGCAGTTGCCTTCTTTGCAGTTGCTTTTTTCTTTGTAGCTTTTTTCTTTGCCATTTTGTTTTCTCCTCCTTAAAGTGCAAAGTCATTTAACAAATTTGAAATACCATTTCTTAGATATTACCTGAGATGTAATCTAAAAAGCAACACTTCTCAGAGGGAAAACAAAAAAATATTTTTTTTACATCAGAGTGTAGGACAAAACAGTTGTGTTAATAAAACGTGAATCAGGTGTAATGCCGTTTGTTTTACTCGACTCATTTCTCCTCGAAGAATAGACACCGTCCATGAGTTGCATCGACTCATTCAGTAATGTAACCTTCGGAGAAATTGCATACGACAATCTAAATTTTTGCACGGTCTCCGATTTTACACTTCGTGTTGTCGCAACACTTCCGTCTTCTAATAATGAATATTTTGGACTGAACACTTGATTCACTCCCACACTCACAAGAATACTTAAGCCAGTTACTTTCGCTGCGACTAGTGAGGAAGATAATGTATATGATGCATTGTAATTAAATTTATTATTTTTACCTTTCTCTGTTACCACTCCATTCTCTTCGGGTGCTACCAATCCTAAACTCGCCGCAGACTTTCCTGTTTTATTTTCTATCAGTCGATCACTGGTCCTGGATGACACATCAGCTGAAACATCCACGTTCGCAAGCATTGATAATTTCCCGGCAGTTGTTTCCAAACTTTTTGTCACATCAGAACTTAATCCTAAAGCACCCTCTGTTCCTGACCCTGCAAATGGAGCCAAGAGATTTACATACGGTGCAAATGCTACTGTATCGTTAGAAAGCATCGTCACAGATAAAATTCCCTCAGGTCTTCTTTGTGAAATTTTTGTTGTCGCATAACTGCGGTTCGCTGCAAAAATTAATGTCAAACTTCCATTACCCTCTAAAAATGTATTGGTAACTGTAGCTCTCGCTTGCTGAGCTGGTGATTTAGAAACGAGGGAATCTTTTTCTAATCCTAGTTTATAGTAATTGCGAATATCAGATTTAATACCAAGTCCAGGCAATAAAGTTTTGATCCCCATTTGTGTTGCTGCAACATTCGCATTTTCCTCTGCATGAATCAATGATGACCCCATGAGACATGCTGCCAGCAGTGATTGACTCCATTTTGATTTTGCAAAAGCGTGTAACATTTTCCCTCTCCTTTTTAAAAAAGTTTTTTGTTAATAACCTTCATTTAAAAAGCAAGAAGTAGACCAAAATGATTTTGCTATGAAACTAGAGTGTTTATTTTTTTACATTGCCAAATTGACAGAATGCGGAAGTGACATATTGATACTTTTTTCATTCGTAATATTTTTATTTGTAACCGGTCACGGAAATGTGGTTGACAAACCCCTGTCATCCCCAATGATT
>CAZFSQ010000242.1:0-4341 GCA_964521975.1 uncultured Oligoflexales bacterium
TGAATTAGAGGGCATAGCATCCGTAATATAAGCACAAATGTTTTTTAATAAGGAATCAGGAACTCCTGTAAAAAAATCTATATCTTGTTTTTTTAAAGCATGAAAAAAATCGCTACACTCTAGCATGAAATAGCTCCTTAAATAGCTCCAGGAATCAATCGTATGATTTCGTTGATCGACATTAATTTTTGATCACACTCTAAAGATCGTCCATGTTTTAAAATGGAGAGACCTGTCTCAAGCATTGCGGGGTAGGAACTTCGCAATAGTTGATTCGCGTAAATAATAATCTGTGCTCCAGCTTTGCTTAATTCCTCCTCATAACAAACATTGAATGTCGATGGAACAACCGTTAAAGGAACTCTCTTTTTAAATTTTTGATACTCATGACAGAAAGTTAAAATTTCATCAGGAGATTTATTTTTACTGTGAATCATGATGCCATCAGCACCAGCATTAATGTATGCCTGAGCACGTTGAATCGCATCATCCATACCTGCACCCAAAATAAGACTTTCAATGCGAGCAATGATTAAAAAAGAATCGGTCACTTGCGATTTTTTACCTGCGATAATTTTATTTGAGAAATTTTCAATGGAGTCTTGTAACTGATCAGCCTCGGTTCCAAAGAGTGAATTTCTTTTTAATCCAATTTTGTCTTCGATGATAACAGCAGATACTCCTAGACGTTCAAGCGTTTTAACGCCAAATGTAAAGTGTTCTATTTTTCCGCCGGTATCACCATCGAAAATAATTGGTTTTGTGGTAACTTCAAGGATGTCATTGATGGTTTGTAGGCGTGCGGTAAAATCAACCGCTTCAATGTCAGGTTTTCCGCGAGCTGTTGAATCCGTTAAACTGCTCAACCAAATCGCATCGAATTCTTTACTGCCTTTTTCATCACTATGTTTCAAATTTTCAACAATCAAACCTGTTAAACCATTATGAGCCTCCATCACTCGAATAAAGGGTTTAACTTGCAGCAATCGCTTAAACTGTTGCATCCTAATATCAGGTGTTGTGCCAATTTCTTTGATGGCTCCATTTAGCTTGGTGGATGAAATTCCTTGCGTATAAGGAACCTCGACTAATTTTCCACCCCACTGATTCAGAGTATCAATAACACGTTGACGCACGGAACTTTGCACACCTGTTTTCCAGTCGTCACCATGAACAACGTAGTTAGGCTTATACTTTTGCAAATTGGGTACATAATCTAAGGTCGTTTGTGGAACAACTTCATGGACTCCTTTAATATTTTCAATAATTACTTTTCTTTGTTCAAAAGTCATGAAAGGTAAACGCTTATAACTTGCAATGGCCTCATCCGTTAAAAGCCCGACAATAACGTTGCCTAATTTTTTTGCTTCTTGAATAACATTAAGATGACCAGGGTGGATGAGATCAGCACTCATACCGATATAGACTGTTTTTTCCAAGGGAAATTCTCCTTTATATTTTTTGCGTGTGCATACTTCTAACTATGTTGAAAGCTAGATAAGAGTAGCATAGTATCAAAATAGTTTTTAAGATTAAATCAATTATTATGCCCTGCGTAGGAATATAAAATCCGATAAAAAAGCATACGAAAAGCAACGAAAGAATCAGCAAGATTTTTTTAATAGCAAATTTGCGAGGAAATAACTGATGGGCGATATATGTTCTTACGATAGACAAAATAATATTGGAAATAATTTGCGAGAAAATAGCACCCCAAATCTGATAAACTGGGGTTAATATTAAGAGCAATGTGATTCTTACTAAAAGTTCCATGATAGCGGTGTACATATCGTATTTTGGTTTTTTGACGATATCGGTCCCCCGCGAAAAGGCTGTTCCAAAATTAAGTGCCATAGCTCCGAAGATGAAAAATGGAATATAAACATAAGAATTGGCATAAATGTCTCCACCAAAAATAAAAATAATTTCCTTGAGTAAAAGTGACGAGGAGAGAGCCATAATAGTAATTAAATAAAAATAAAAAAATGAGATAATAGACAATTCTTCACGCAAAATTTCAGGAGAGTTAATGTTTTTAAAAATCATCGGCATAAATGCTGTTTTTAATACTGAATTAAAGTTTTGATAATAATTGCTAAATTTAGAACCAATTTGATAAAAGCCCATCTGCTCAAGGTTGATCGACTGACTTAAAAGAAAACGATCTAAATATCCGCTGACTCCCGATAAAAAATTGATGGGGAATCCTGGTAAACAATAACAAATTTCTTCTCGCAAATTTTTAAAATTAAAATTGAATTCTAAATTTTTGATAGCCCAATAGATCCAATATAAGCCCCAAAGAATTGAGTTGATGAGTTGCGATAAAATGACCCCCAGTAAGCCCATCTGTAACACGATCACTAAATATAAGGTGATTAGTATATAGGTTGTAAAGTTTAATACTGTGACCGTACTAAAAAGTTTTGTCTGTTGGGAAACTCGCATAATAAAAAAGGGATGGGTGCTCAAAGAAATAAAAAATGTATTCAAAATTGTTAGAGAAAAATAGGGATAAAAAGGGATATCCTTAAAAAAATATTCAAAAAAAGGTGAGCTAAAAAAAAACAACAGTAACGTTATCAAAGCTCCTAAAATAAGACTGAGTAAAAATAATGACCCCAATTTTTTTTTGCGAACATTTTCGGCATATTCGTAATAGAATCTTTCTGAAGCTGATCCTAAACCAAATGTCATAAAATAAGAGAAAATACCAGGAACAACTGCGGTATAACCTAATATTCCATTTTCTGCGGGTGTTAAATATCCTAAATAAATAGGTAGAATGAGCACAGAACCAAACTGGACAATAAATTTGCTGATACCGTAAACAGAGGCATCATGAATGAGATTTTTATAAAGTTGTTTTATTTTGTGCTGATCCATTTATCATCGGAAATAGTCGGAACAATTTTTTTTATCTAAACTTTAACTTTCAATATAGCTCCAGAGACTTCCGAAATCATCAATTTTTCATGGCTAGCTTTTTGATACTGGAGAAATCCTTGTGAGGCTGGGGTTAGATCTCTTTTAATCAACTCTTTGGCGAATTGTTGTTCCCATAATTCACGACCCAGCTCTCTTGATTCTAGCGATTTACCATTAAATTGAAAATGTTCACTGCGTTGATGTATAATCGTTTTTCCTGCCATCTCATTAATTTTTTTTTCGCGAACGTCTGTGTTTTTATCACGAATATGGTTTTGAAAAAAATTGTTATCTATTTTTTCTTTTAACTCTGCCGTCGATTTGTTAGAGACAAATTCTTTAAGGTTATCCATTTCATTCTGTCGAATTTGCATGGGAGAATCGAGATGTTTTCGCTCCTGCGTAGCGGCAACATAATGCCGCATTTCAGCTTGAAAAGCGGCCCCTTTCGATGGCAATTGTCGAACTGTTACTTCATAGGCTTGTTGATTTTTTAAATTACCTAATGGAGTTAATTTTTCATGATGTAACGGTGTAGGTGGTTTCAATTTAAATTGGATACTGGTTTGAATATTCCCTGGGGGAGTAAATAAGTCTCCCGCAATTTCCTGTTTTTCTCGACTGACGCCTAAAAATTTCAAAGGAACCTCCTATCGTGTGCCAATTCAACACACACACAGTTATTTTCGGATGTCCTTATTAAAAATTTAGCAAAATGATAAAAAAATGATTAATTTTAAATAATATTAGTATGTTGACTATTGGGATATTCTGGCTTGTACACTGTAAGGTAATCCGTCGGATTGAGAGTAATGGCTATGACATTGAGCACACTCCTGTAATTGGACTCCATCAACCATTACGCCATTTAAGCCTGGAAGAACATTTCCTATACCGTCGCGTTTAGAATAACGCCATCCAGTTAGTTCTTTGATCATGACAGTTAAAATAGTTTGACCATTATTTTGGCGGAATTCTTTGATCGCTACACTACCAACGGGTGCTTGCAATCCAGTTTTTTGAATGAAATTTGTTAAATTAGCAGAGTAATAAATATCGGATGTCCCTTGCTGTCCCGCATAAACAGAATTGATGTGCTGTGAATTCACAATAGACGCAGGTGTTCCTTTGAAAAATAATGTGCGATTCGTTCTAAAATCTTGAGTGAACATGCCATTACCTTGGGGTAAAGTTCCGTTGATACCGTTATTGATTGGGGTGATTTGTGGATTAACATTTCCGATGCGAGTCCAAAATTGTAGAGAATCGGAATTGCGAAATTGTTGATGGCAGCTTATACAGTTTTGTAATGCACCTTCTTGCCGAGCACCTGTCGCTGGATCATTCACAATATTGCCATTTTGATCGCGTTTGCTATAGATCCACTGTCCTCCGCGTTTAGCCATGACCATG
>CAZFSQ010000243.1:0-4337 GCA_964521975.1 uncultured Oligoflexales bacterium
AAATTATTGAAAATTGGTGGATAAAAGATATTACTTACGCAAAAGCAAACCACCCGAAAATTTCCCCTCTGAAACTTTTAGGTGGGAATATGAATGCAAGGTTTCCAGATCGTGAAAAATTTCATCTTTCGATTCTTAATTTAGAAAGTTTAAAATCATTAGAAGAAGATGTTGGTTCAAAAATTGATATTAAAAATTTTCGCGGAAATTTAATCTTGAAAAATACTTCTCCCTGGGAAGAATTAAAGTGGATAGGAAAATTTTTTCAAATTGGTGATCAAGTAAAAATTAAAATCACAGAACCTATTGCTCGTTGTAATAACATTAATGTGGATGCGAATTCTGGTAATATTAATAAATATATTTTACAACAACTTGCGATAAGAAATCGTGGGAAATTTGGCCTTATGGCTGAAGTGATTGAAGGTGGTGAGGTTTCAGTCACTTCAGAAATAAGATTTTGTTAGTATATTTCTTAATCAGAAGAAGATTGGAATTCGGAATTTTGTTGAGTAGACTCGATTGTGTTTCTTACTTGTGGGTATAAATCTATATTCGGTATTGCCTTCGCTCTTTTAAGGTTTTCATTATCTAGCATACCTTTTAAAAAATCAGTCCGGTCCGCAAGTTTCTTATAAAATTCAGTCTCTGTTCCATTATTTTTTTTGCTAAATTCAATATAAGCTTTTTTCTGATACTTCAAAGCTTCCGCCAATTCACCGATATTGTCACTGTTTTCTGAAAATAGAGTGCTCCCAAAAAAACTTTTATCTGCCTGTTCATTTGGATCAAAATTTTGAGAGTATATAAGGTTTTGTGCAACTTGATATGTTTGGCTATTGGATATTTTAGGCTTTTGACTATATGCTAATGCATCTTCTGAACTATTCATTGCAATCATATGTTTTTGCTTTAAATTTGAATCTTCAGGATAAGGATCTTCCGCAATTTGAGATGTTGTTTGTTTACTTTTGCAATTACTCAACGAAATAAACATAAACAATAGAACAAAAGCTTTTATAATGATTTTCAATGCTAATCTCCTTACTCAATTTTAAATTATACATGAGCGGTCACCGACAAGTGGCTTATCGGCAATTTTTAAAAATACTTAAATTAAGTTAATTTTATATAAAAATTATAGATACTTACTAAAACAATATTTGCACTTCAGCACTCAAATTTCTTCTCGGTGTAGCAAAGCCATAAGCTTCCTCATATTGCTCATCCAAAAGATTATCTCCTGCCAATGTCAAATGATAATTTTCTTGCACTTGATAATCACAACGCAGATTCCATAAAGCATACGGATTTAATCTAACCCTTTCCTGCGATAGCCCTTCATATTTGATATCATCACGAGAGCCTTTATATTTTACGCCTGATGTCAGAGTCAGCGGCTCATTAATTTTCGCTTGATAAATCAATTGCAATTGCTCCTCAGGGCGTTTAAGTAGTCTTTTTTTACTCTCTTGATCTTGCGTCTGCATCCACGTGGCAATCAACATGATTTGATCTTGCGTTACCAAGCCCCGTTGCCAATGCGTTTGACTTTCTATGCCACGCGAATAGGCAGCACTCACATTTTCATATCGCTCTACCTTAAAATCAATCAACTGATTCCACCGGGTCATAAAAAATGCAAAACTTTGATCCACTTTTTCACTCAAACTAAATTTAGTTTTAATTTCACCGCCACTGGCTTTTTGATTTTTTAATTTTTCATTACCGAATATGGGATCATACAATTGGAAAAGTGATGCTTGGCGATATGATTCATAAACTGAAAAAATATAATTAGCGTAATCTTCTACCCACCCTAACTCAATCCCATAACCATGATCATTCCAACTTGAGTTTTTATTTTCATAGGAACTTCTCCCACCAAAGCGTAAATAAATTTTTTCATTCAATTTACATCGCGGCCACAATCCCATTCCCAATTTAGAAATAGTTTTTGGATTTAATCGTGAGTTGATTAAAAACCCCTCACTTTCTCCTTCATCTTTCATCTCTGCTTTTGTTTCATACCCATGCATTTCAACTGCCACAGAAAATTGATCTGGGTATACATCAATCCAATCCAAAATCGACAACTGACTATGACGAGACGAATAAAAACCCTCACGATATGTTTGAGGATGCGTTGGATCTTTTTCATCGTGAATTTTACGATGAAGATAAACTTGACCTAGTTGCCACTGCATAAAATGGCCAGAAGCAATTTGATAATTTCCTCCCAAATTATGAATCAAAATTAAATTCTCACTCGAATAATTAGGATCATCTCCCCCTACCCCACCCCACTGATCTAAATCTAATTTATTACGAGCTATTTGAGATGTAAAAAAAACATCTCCATGATCTTTTAATTGTGTGCTACCGCGTAAAAAATAATGATCGCCATGAAAACCATCTTTTTCTTGATTGCCATATTTCTCACTCGCCGAAGAAAAACCCTGAACATCTTCTCGCATGAGTTTTAATTTTAATCGCCGATTTTTATAATAAGCATCCTCATCGCCCGGAAAATAGACTCCCCCGCCCATCGACGCTTTCATCATATGATAAGAACCGAGTGTCAATTTCACTTCTCCAAAATCTTTTTGAAAATCATCGTCAGAAAATAAATAGAGGCTGCCAAGAGTTGATCTTACTCCACTCGATAAAGAATCGAGTCCCTTTTTAATTTCACTTCGTTCAAATGTTGTTTGATCCAGTAGTGATGAATCATAAGCATGGCCAATCGAGACCGCATCGTTTAACAATAGACCATCATAGTAAACATCCGTTTCTTCTGTTCGACCACCGCGAATGGCAATCGACGATTGTGACCCTACGGAACCTGTATGCTGTGTGGATACACCTGCATCTAACATCTCTATCTCTTGATCTTTTACCTGATTTGGGGAGACAGATTTTTTTTTCAATTTTTCTTTGTTTTTAGTTTGTTGATCTGAACGAAATATTGACATAGTATCTTCTTGGGATTTTTTTTCTGCTTCAATCGTAAATGAATCGAGCATCATTAAAAGTTCTATGAACATAAAATCTCCTGACTTAATTTTTCTAAGTCCACTTCTTCAATATGCTCCACTGCTAGTTGAGCTTCCACTTTCTTAAACCAAGTATATTGACGCTTGGCATATTGCCTAGTCGCAAATAAAATTTTCTCTGCTAATTCACTTTCTTTAATTTCACCATCAAGCATTTGTACAACTTGTTTATATCCTATGCTCTGCATCGGACGAACATTTTTTTCACAACCTGATTGCAGAATATTTTTGACCTCATCAACTAAACCGCTTTTGATCATTGCTTCGACTCGTTTAGCAATTTGTTCGTGCAACCATTTGCGTTCTGGGAGAACTTTTATAACGTAAACATTTTCTTCCGTTTTATTTTTTTCATTTTTTATATTTATAGAAACATTAGACGCCACTTCAATCCCTCGAATGAGTCGAAATCTATCGTGCGGATGAATTTCTTTGGCACGTTCTGGATTTAGTTTTTTTAACTCTTGATAAAGAGCATCATCATCTAATTTTTCTAAACTCTCTCTCAATTTTTCATCTTTCGGGCAATCATCATCCCAATTTTCACCACGCAAAGCCCGTAAATAAAGCCCCGTCCCACCCACAACAATGGGCAAGTGATTTCGTTTTTTAATTTCAATAATTTTCAATCTTGCTTCCCTCGCATAACGATCTGCATCATATAAATCATGAAACGTCGCGACACTGATCATGTGATGCGGAATTTCATTTAATTCCTTACGTGAAGGTTTCGCAGATCCGATGTCAAAACTTTTATAAATTTGAATGGAATCACAACTGACAACTTCAACAGAAAATTTTTTTGCTAAGGATAAAGCTAGTTGTGATTTGCCGCTACAAGTCGGGCCAACAATAATGAGGTAATAATACTTAAGTTGCATTAAATAATTTTTTTATCCCATCCAACCAAAAAAACGCCCTCGTTGTCCCAAACTTTTGTTCAAGTGGATCACAAGACAGAAGCCACTTATCAGCATTTTTATCTAAATCATGACCCAGTGTTTCAAGTGCTTTAGCGTCCGACTCAGAAACTCTTGAGGATGATTTAATTTCGATGAGCATTTTTTTTTCACCAGGCCGTTCTATCACCAGATCTATTTCCACATCTTCTTTAGTTCGGATGTAAAAAAAACTCCAGTTCAAACGATGATAAGATGCGTTTTTATAAATTTCTAAAATAACCCAATGCTCAAAAGCATGTCCCCACGCAAATGTCTGTGGCAATAGTTCAACCACAAGTGTTTTATCTAACGCTCGTTTGATTCCTGGATCAATGAAATA
>CAZFSQ010000244.1:0-4320 GCA_964521975.1 uncultured Oligoflexales bacterium
TTTCCTGACGTACCAATATTGGTGATCATCATCATTCGCAAATCAGAACGTTCCGCAATGGAGTTAATTAGGTCATCCATATTATCTTCAACAATGTCTATCTCATCACTCATCGAACCTGAATTATCTATGAGCCACACCATGTCGATAAGTTGATTTTCAGTCACTACACTTAGTTCTTCTTGTTTAACAGGAATAGGAGTTGGGGTTGCAGGAATAGGAGTTGGGGTTGCAGGAATAGGAGTTGGGGTTGCAGGAGTTGGAGTTGCGGGAGTTGGAGTTGCGGGTGTAGGTGTCCCCGTAGGTTTTGGAGTTGGAGTTGCGGGAGTTGGAGTTGCGGGAGTTGGAGTTGCAGGAGTTGGAGTTGCAGGCTTTGGAGTTGCAGGCTTTGGAGTTGCAGGCTTTGGAGTTGCAGGAGTTGGAGTTGCAGGAGTTGGAGTTGCAGGAGTTGGAGTTGCAGATGGTATAGGCAGAACCCCATCTCCTTCAATCACAATAATTGAATTACTAAAAACATTAATTTCTAGTTTTGTTTGCTTGTCTTCATATTGAAAATCAATAATAGCTTCTCCTTTTTTTAGACCTTCAATTAGAAAAGAAGATTCTTTTTTACTAATAGAAATTTTTTCATCGTCATAAATTTCATAAGAACTTTTTTTGCTAACATTGACTTCTTTACCGTTAGAATAGACGGCAATAACTTCAACTGATTTGGATTTATTCATTTCGATATTTAAAGACGATGGATTTAATCTAATGTGGTCCAAATAAGCTTTGTAAGAAGGCCCTCTAAATTTCACCTCTGTTTCATAGGAACCAATTTTTCCACCTTTACAATTTGTGAATAAAATAGAAATAACTAATAAAGTAATTATATTTTTCATGATTATATCTCCCTTATTTTATCTTATCGGCGGAAAAATTTTAAAATTTAGTTTTTATCAAAAACAAAATAATAATCTTGTAGTTATAGTAAATTAAGCGGGTTAATTGGGGTTGGTTTCTAACCGTTTGAGCACCGATAGAAAAAAATCCGTGTTCCACAATTCAAGAGTTTTTAAGTCGCTAGGTTTCAAAAAACGTTCTATATCCTTTTTAGCAGCTTTCCAATCTATGGAGACAATTCTTTCCTTCATCATTTTTTGATAAAAGCTCATATCAATTTTTATTTTCTTCCCAGCCCAGGGACCATTTTGATTTAAAGCATGAGAGAGAAATTTAAAGTTGGGTGTTATTTGTCGAGAGACGTACCAAAGGAAATCATACCAATCTCGTCCTTTGATATATTTCCGTACTAAAAGAGCATGACTTTTTCCTGCAAATAAACTTGAAAGATCGTGAGTTGTGACGGAGAAAAAAAGTGGAAAATTATGAAATTTAGTTTCAAGAGTTGCACCTTTCGGTGGCAAAGTATCAATTTCGATTTTTATTTTTAGAGTTTTAGCAGGGCCTTTTTTCTGAGGATATTTAATATTAATAATCTTGCCTATCGAATCATCTTTTAAAAAAATAGAGGCTACGGATACTGTTTTTGCTGGTCGATCCATCATTTGAATATCGTAGCCGTAAGATTTTAATTCCGAGTTAAGATTCTTTAAAAAAATGGTGATGTTAAATTTTTTATCCTGTTTTATAAGTGCAAAATCGAGGTCTTCAGAAAATCTATTTAAGCCATAAAAAATTCTCAAACACGTTCCGCCTTGAAAGGCCGCCTTTTTAAAAAAACCATTGCTATAGAGGGACATTAAAATAAGTTCCTGAGTAATTTCTTTTATAGCCAGTTCTTCTTCTTGTTGTGACTTACAATCATAGCTAGCCAAACGATCTTCAATTATTTTTATGGCGATCATTCTTTTATCCTATAGTTTTTAATAAATTGATTTACACTTTGGTTTTTATAAATTCCGCCTAACTGACGTAAAAGTTTTATAGAAATTAACTTCTTTAACTCTTTTTGATCTATACGAAGACTATCGAACCAATCATCAAGATGAATAGATTTAATGTGATTTAAGATAATTAAATCTATGAGAGCTCTCGTCGGTTCTGCCATTAAGAATATAGAATCATTATAAACAACTCTCTCTACTCCTAAAAAATTAAACTTTTGATCTTTGCTATAACTAAAAATACCTAACTCATTTTCAAATTCCTTAGAGCGTTTAGAGGAAATACTAGTAACTGTCATCACTCCCTCAGGAATTAAACCATGAAAAGATAAACTTGATTCTAAACTAACATAAGAAGGTGAATAAATTTTATTCGCCACCTCAAATAAGTTGATGGGTTGTTTTAGATTCTTTGGTCCTAAACAATAGACGCCGCGTTTAAGTTGAATAATATCCTTAGAAGAAATATTTCTTTTGACTTGTCCATAGCGAGCATGTGCTGAACCAGATGCAAAAAGGATGACCTCTGAATCTGTAAATACAGTCATCGGAAGGTTGTTTTTAAGTTGTTTAATAAGTTTTTTCATGCTTACACGATACTGTCATATTATGACAGTATCGTGTATAATTATCAATGGGAATGAAAATGAGTTCGTATGGCGTCAGCCAAATGTGGCTATTTTCTTGAGAAGGGGGAGGAGAGTTTCGATTCTCTCCTCCCCCTTCTCAAAAAAGTGACGCATGCTGATCAAATTATTTCAACCACATTTCCGTGATTGGTTACATGAGTTCCGTAATAAAAAAATATGAATTGGTATTACATCTTATTAGGCGGCGTGATTCCTAATAGCTCAAGTCCTTTTTTAAGAACGATACCAAAAGAAGCGGTGAGTGAAAGTCGAGAGCAAATCAGCTCTGGATTGTCGGCTTTTAGAACCGATTGTTGCGTATAAAACCGATTAAAATTTTTACACATACTAAATAAGTAATGTGTTAATTGCGATGGTTTAAACTGATACGTTGCACCTTGAACAACATCGTTGAAATCATATAAATCTAAAATCAAATCATGTTCTGTTTCATCAACTAATAAATTTAAATGATGTGTGTTCGGAAAAAAACCGAGTTCTTTGGCTTTGCTCAAAATTGATTGTGTACGACTGTAAGTGTACATGAGATAGGGACCGGTATCTCCTTCAAAGCTAACCCAATCGGATAAATCAAATACAATTTGTTTATCCGGGTCGGTAGCAAGCATTCCATACTTAAGTGTGCCAATACTCAACAAGTCACACGTATTTTTGATTTCATCCTCTGACCAAGTGGATTCATATTTTTTTAAAACGTGTGATAACTCGCGTTCAACTGTTTCCTTGAGTGAACGCAAGCTGACTGTATTGCCATCACGAGAAGACATTTTGCCATCTTTCAAAACGACATGACCATAAGAAATGTGATGACAGTTTTTAGCTTTTTCAAAACCCATGAGATCGAGTGTTTTAAATACTTGCTGAAAATGTAAATTTTGTTCTGAACCCACCACATAAAGAGAAATATCAATATTCATTCGTTCAAATTTTTCACGAGCTAGTGCTAGATCTTTTGTGGCGTATAAAGTTGCTCCGTCGCGTTTTCTTAGAACCAGATAACTTAATTTATGTTCTTTGAGATCAATTCCAATAGCACCATCTGATTTTTCAAAAATATTTTTAGCTAAAAACTCATCAACAATTTTTTGTGCTTCTTCCGTCATCTCAGATTCGTAAAAAATAATATCGAAATGGATACTGAGCCACTGATAGATATGATTAAAACTCTCAAGCGACCAGTCGCGAGTTTTCTGCCAAAGGGAATAAGTGGGTTCTTTCTGTTGTTCAAGTTGTAAATGAGTCTGAGAGATTTCAGATAGTTTATTTTGATCTTTATTTTTCTCTAATTCTTTAATCGTTTTTTTTGCGTTGGCATAAACTTCACCCAGCCATTCGCCTTTTTCTTGAATGGTTGCGTTTGATGAGGGAGCTAAATGATGATCTTGTAGATACCATAATACCTGAGCGATATGCGTCCCATCATCACCAATATAATTCGCTGGGACCACTTGAAAGCCGCAGTATTTAAATAAACGAACGAGACTATCGCCAAGCACTACATTACGGAGATGGCCAATATGAAAAGATTTGTGTGTGTTAGGTTGTGAAAACTCAATCATCATTTTTGGTAAATTTAAATTCACAGAAGAAATTTTTTGAAAATAATTTCCATGCAAAATATGAGGGATAGTTTCTTGAGCTAAAAACTCCGTTTTAATTTTGAAATTGCAAAATCCTGATAGAGGATGCGATGATTGTAGCCATTTTATTTCATTTATTTTTTGATTAAAAAATTCAGATAATTTTTCAGCAATATTTTGCGGGGATTGTTTGAGTGACTT
>CAZFSQ010000245.1:0-4310 GCA_964521975.1 uncultured Oligoflexales bacterium
CTAAGTGGTATCTTAACAAAAATGAGTCGTGGTCTATACCGTTTAGACGCATTACCTTCTATGGGAGATCCTGATTTAGTTACAGTAGCTATTCGTATACCTAATGGAGTAATCACTTTAGTTTCTGCATTATCAATCCACGAACTTACCTCACAAATATCGAGACATATTCAGATAGCTCTAAAATCAGGTGCTGAGAAGCCACGCCTTGAATATCCTCCTACTCAGTTTTTTTGGTTTTCTGGTAAAGCATATGATGAAGGTATCGAAACTCACAATATCGAGGGTATTTCTCTTAAAGTTTATTGTATCGAAAAAACATTGGCTGATTGTTTTAAGTTTCGTAATAAGATTGGACTTGATGTCGCTGTTGAAGCACTTAGAGCCTGGGCACCAAAAAATCGTGGGAAGTGGGATAGGTTGCTCCATTTTGCAAAAATTTGTCATGTTGAAAAGATTGTTAGACCTTACCTTGAGGTGTTATGAAAAAGGTGATCAAAAATTATTCCGCTTCGGTACGTTCGAGAATAGAAAACGTTGCTAAAGAGAATCATCGCGGATTTTCTGAAATTCTTCTTTTTTATACAATGGAGCGTTTTCTCTTTCGTCTTAGTCAAATTTCCGAAGGTAGTTCATTTATATTAAAAGGTGGGATTATGTTTAGGATATGGGACAAAGAAATTCCGAGACCTACGCGAGACATAGATTTGCTAAGTAACAAAACAAATGACATACATGAACTTTCTCGAATTATGGCTCAAGCATGTACTGTTTCATGTGAGGAAGATGGAGTTGAATTCAGTCCACAAAGCATTAGAGCTGAAAAAATAAAAGAAGATGCTGACTATGAAGGTGTTAGAATAAAGATTGAAGGAAAGCTTGGTACGGCGAGAACGCCATTGCAAATTGATATTGGATTTGGCGATGTTGTTGTACCCAACGCAATATTGATTGAATACCCAACGATTATTGATCTTCCTGCTCCGAAATTAAAAACTTACTCAAAAGAAAGTGTTATAGCTGAAAAGATACATGCAATGGTTTTTCTTGGGAGCATGAATAGCCGCATGAAAGATTTTTATGATATATGGTTTTTAGTTAATCAATTTGATTTTGAAAGTAATATTATTTCCGAAGCTATCGCTCAAACATTTAAGCGACGAAAAACAAATATTGATCCAAAACCAATCGCATTTAGTTTAGACTTCGCTAAGAATCAACAGAAACAAATTCAGTGGAAGGCATTTTATAGAAAATTACAAACCGACCATCAGATTAAAGAATTAGATTTTGTTGATGTGGTAAAATTAATTAAAAAATTTAGTACCCCAATTTTAGAAGCTGTAAAGGCAAAAGAAACCTCTACAGGAAAATGGGATCATGCCAAAAAAAAATGGTCGAGCTAAAATTACGTTTGTGAAGATGACACTTAAAGAACTAGACCCTAAAAACCCTCACGAAAGTTTCATTGTCTCTGCTTCCGCAGGAACAGGAAAAACGTATCAACTCAGTCATCGTTTTTTAAATTTAGTGGCAAGCGGCACTGAGCCAAGAAACATTTTAACGATTACTTTTACCAAAAAAGCAGCTCAGGAAATGCGAGAGCGAATTTTGCAACTCGCAGGCGAAATAAAACGAGAGGATGAAAGATATGAGGCCGCAAAAAACATCTTAGAGCAGTCGCAGCTTTTAAGAATCACTACCATTGAAAGTTTATTTTTAGAATGGTCATCCCTTTTATGGTCATCCCTGCCATCTTCTTCGATGCAAATGTCAGAGATGAAACTCTTACAAGATTTTGATAAATTAAATTTGCAAGAAGAGCATCGCAATTTATTTGCTGAAAAGTTTTTCAAAAAATATTTACACGATGAAAAAATGCGAGAAGATTTTTTTGCTATCTTTCACAAAAATGGCATCCTAGATTTATTTAAAATGTTAGAGCAATTGAAAGCGATGGAATCATTTCTTTGGCTAAAAGCATTGGAAGATCCGCAGCATAAAGGTTGGTTTTCGCCTCAGCATTTGCACTCTACCGACGAAGCAGAAAATATCGTCCCCGTCTTCAAAAAACTAAAACCTCTTTTTGATGACGAAAGTTTTTCTATCTTACTCACAGCAATTGAAAATAAAAATTGGGAAATCTTTCGCGAGTTGGGATACTTTACAAAAGAATTTCAATTCAGCAAAAGAAAAATCAGCGACAAAAAACGAGATCCATTTTTAATGGAATTAAGTGAAGTGGAATCTTTTTTACAAAAACACTTCGCTCAAAAATTTCTTACGACTCTTACGCATAAACAAAATCTGATCGCTCAAATTTATGATGAATATATTGATTTGTGGAATGAGCTAAAAAAGAAAAAGCATGTGTATGAGTTTTCTGATCTCGCAAAAAATGTGTGTCAAATATTTTTCAACCCAGAATATGCCGGTTTAAAATATCTATTATTTCATAATTTAGAACATCTTCTCATTGATGAATTTCAAGATACCTCAAGACTCCAATGGATTATTTTTAGGGAAATTATTCAAGAGCTTTTGTCGGGAATGGGAATTGAAAACACAAGTGATCTTCGCCCCACCGTTTTTTTGGTAGGTGATATTAAGCAGTCGATTTACGGTTTTCGTGAAGCGGAGCCTGAAAATATGGTTGAAGCCAAATCATATTTAGTCTCGATAGGTGGTCATGCGATTTCAATGAGCGAAAGTTATCGTTCTGCTAATTTAATTTGTAATTATGTGAATGAAGTTTTTAAGAGTCTTAAGCTGAATGATTTTTTATTACACCAAACAGCCTTAAAAGATGATCAACCTGTTATTCCTAATTATGGTTCCATTCATGTCGCAGATTTATTTTCTGATCGAGAACAAGAATCACAATATGTAGCAGAGTTTTTAGAATCCACTGTCCAAGAAAAAAAACTATCAGTGTATGATAAAAAAATTCAAATCTCACGCCCATTAAGTTATGGTGACTGTGCCATTATGTTTCGCGATACAACGCATGTGCTTGAAATGTGTGTTGCGTTGGAAGAAAAAAACATTCCATATTCCTATATGGACCCTGAAGGTCTTGGGCAATTTGTCTACATTCAAGACTGGATTTCTCTCATGAAATTTTTGTCCATCCCAGAAGATTTATATTCTCTTTGCCAATTTTTATTTTCTCCTTGGTTGAAGTTGAATTTGCCGCAAGAAAATTTTTTTGCAGAACTTTCATTCAATAAAAATCAAACGAGTGATATACGCATTGAAAATATTTTGCAAAAAATAAGGGAATGTGATGTTTCTATTTATGAAAATTTATTAGCGTTACAAAAATTTTCTGAAACCTTATCTCCCGTTGAAGTTTTAGAAAAAGCATTTGATTGTTTTGAGATGAAACAAAAATGTAGAGTCATTTATGGCGATAAAAAAGCCACGATTATTTTGAAGCATGTAAAATCCCTCTTAGATCTTTTTTATCAATACGAAATGGATGGATGTTATCACTTATATTCTGCGGTCAAACGATTTGAAGAAGATAAAAAAAATTATGCTCTCAAAAACAATGAGGACCACCCCGATGGAGTTAAACTATTAACCATTCATAAAGCCAAAGGACTTGAATTTGGTTTGGTGGTCCTTATCGACACCTCCAAAAAATGGACGAAGCCTGATACCTACTTTACTAAAATTTATACACCTGATGAAAATGATCATTCTCCCAAAGGAATTATGTTTATAGGAATTAAAGAGGATCAACCTAATTTTTATTCTCCGTTTAAAAAATTGATTGAGCAAACCAATAAAAAGATGGAAGAAGAAACCTTTCGTTTACTTTATGTGGCACTTACGCGAGCCAAGCATCATCTTTTGATCACTGGCGTAGAAAATAAAAAAGAAAAGGATGAAAGTTGTTTTTATTTTATTTTGAAAAATAGTTTGTCGGGAGATGGCCATGCACCCCTCCCTCCGGGAGTCGTTGGGCATGACACATTTTTTCCATCCGTCATCCCCAACGAGCGGAGAAGCATCTTACAAAATTCATCACCACTAAAACTAATCCAAGCTTCTTCAACATTCAAAGAGCAACTTGAATCAGAAAATAAAAATTCAGATTCTCCGCATTCAAAATATCCACGATTACGTGGTACGATTTTACATAAAATATTTGAATGGCATTTTTCTAAAAAGAAAATTGATCTTCCATTTATTTGCCAATCTTTTTCCGAGTTTCGTTTTTTAGATAACGCTGCACAAATTCATTTAATGAATGAAACAGAAAATATGCGGAACACTCCTCAGACCAACAATCTCCTTCCTCC
>CAZFSQ010000246.1:0-4300 GCA_964521975.1 uncultured Oligoflexales bacterium
TTTCAAGTGATGATCCTGGCATTTTTAATACGTCTTATGATCAAGAAATAAAAATTGCAGAAGAAATTTTAGAAAAAAAAGGATTGGGAATTGATTCTGTACAAGATCAAGCTGAGAGGTTTGTGGAAGAAAAAATTGAGTCCATTGTCATTCCCAAATAAAAAAAATGGCTTGTAATCTCTGTCCATCCCAACTCCTCTCGCGGAGCGAGAGGAGTTGGGCATTTTCTTTATTTTTTCTTACTACTCACCAAACTCTTCAACTCATTCAAATTCGCCATCACATCCTCAGGAATATTTGTCCCTGAAGAACCAGAATATTCAAAATAAACATTCTCCTCTAAAAATTCGTAAGCTTTTTTTGCATAACTAGAATTTGGATTAATTCTTACTGCTGTTTCCAGATAAAAATCAGTTTGTCCAAGCCAGCTTGATCGCGAAATCATATTCTCAGCAACACCTAAAAGAAAATACGCTTTCGATAATTCTTCATTACTTATTTTAGGTTTCTGGACATAAGCTAAGATATGTCGTGAGGCTTCAATGAAATAAACCAGCCCCGAAGAGTCGCGAGGAAAATTAGAAAAGCTTTGAGCATTTTGAATCAGTTTTTCTGCATAATCAAGATTAGTGGCTTTGTTTTTTTCTTTATTCAACTTTTCTAATGATGTGGTCCAACTTTTCAAATCAAATTGCATGTAATTGGGTAAATCATTTCTTTTAGCTAACTCTTTAAAAACTTTTATCGGTCTTTGAAAATCATTCTTCACTCGAATGTTCAATAATAAATAATTGGTGAACGCATCCAAAACAACAAATTCAAGAGGAGACGTTTGTGGATTTTGAATTACTTTTTCAAATTCTTCAATAGCTCGTTCAAATTGCCGTGTGGCCATGAGTAATCTAATTTTTTCATGAATATGTAATTTTGTTTCATCAATATTTTTAAACAAGTTTTTAGCAAAATCGAAATCATTTTTTGATGCTAATCGTGAATGGCAAGCGATACAATTTTCTGTCATTACATGGATACTATCTCTCGCTTCATCAAATTCACCTTGCATAAAACGACGTTTTGCATCTGAAGCATCTTTAGAGAGACTACGACTCAGAAAACCAAATGTTTTATCCATTTGCATCCCATGTTTTTCTAGTTTTGCAATACGATCATTCAATTGAGTTAGCTCATCAGCAATTAACTTATTATTTTGGGGATCTGAAAATTTTTTTGAATCCAATGTTAATGGGAATATTTTTGCAAGTGAATCAATTAACCCGTGCATGACATCTTTAGTTGATTCCTCTGCAAGGGTCATATACGAATAAAAACTAAGTAACAAACAGATCCAATAATTCCTTTTCATTAAAAACACCTCCACATGATTGTTATTTTATTTTAATCTATGAGTTTGAAGATTCCTAGCAATTATGATCAAATATTATTTTAAAACTTGTCATACCCAACGACTCTCGCGAAGCGAGAGGAGTGCCAGGGTATCTTATCAGGAGTCGCTATCCATGATTCAACTCAACTTCCCACAAATTAAAATCATCGCAAAAAATTTTTCTAACAATCAATTTCTAAACTCATCCGGCGATGAATTAGTTGTCTCTTCTCCTTATAACAATTCCCCAATAGGTCAACTACAAACCAGTACACTGAAAGATTGTGAACAAATTATTAATAATGCCGAGGTTGCTTTTAAGGAATGGGGCACAACTCCTATCAAAGAACGCACCCAAATCTTATTTAGATGGCGAGAAGAATTATTAAGAGATCAAAAAAATATTGCCAACCAAGTGAGTCTCGAATCGGGGAAAACTCCTCAAGAGGCTCTTGCAGGCTTAATGAAAGGCATCGAAGTTTTAGAGTTTGCTTTGAGCTTACAAAACACGATGCAAAATAAAAATCTTGAAGTGTCAAAAAATGTTTTTTGTGAAGACAGAAGAAGTCCTGTTGGAATTACACTTGGGATCACTCCATTTAACTTTCCTGCAATGGTTCCTATGTGGATGATGCCGATTACCTTAGCATGTGGAAATGTTTTTATTTGGAAGCCATCAGAAAAAACTCCACTCACGGCAAATTTAATTGCCGAGGCTTCTATCCGAGCTGGTTTTCCTCCAGGAGTATTAAATATCATTCACGGAAATCGTGAAACGGTGGAAATACTTTTAAAACATCCAAAAATTTCTGCGATTGCTTTTGTGGGATCATCCCCTGCTGCGGAGAATGTCTATCAAAAAGGAACTCATGCAGGGAAGCGTGTTCTTGCTTTGGGTGGAGCAAAAAACCATCTTTTTTTATTACCTGATGCTGATCCTGAAATTGCTGGTGAAGGGGTTGCTAATTCATTTACAGGTTGTGCAGGACAACGTTGTATGGCGGGGAGTGTATTGCTTGCTATTGGTAAAGTAGATCATCTTATCGAGCGTATTATTAGCGAGGTCAAAAAAATAGTTCCCTCTAAAAATATGGGAGCTATTATTAATCAAGAATCTTTAACTCGGTTAACAAATGCGATAGAAAAAGCAGACAAGAATGATTTTAAAATAATTCTCGATGGTAGAAATCCCGTTGTCGCATCTCCATATCAAAAAGGAAATTGGCTAGCTCCAACAGTAATTGATCACGTTCAACCAGGTTCGTTTGCTGCTTGTGATGAGCTATTTGGTCCTATCCTCAGTATCATCCGTTGTAAAAATATTGATGAAGCATTAGACATTGAAAATTCAACTATCTATGGAAATGCCACTTCAGTTTTTACCCGTGATGGTGGTTTGGCCGAATATATTGTATCTAAAAGTTCATCGGGAATGATTGGCATCAATATCGGTGTCCCTGTCCCTCGTGAGCCATTTTCTTTTGGGGGAACTAAAGCCTCTCGTTTTGGTCATGGTGACATCACTGGTTATGATGGAGTTAACTTTTGGACGCAGATTAAAAAAGTGACAAAAAAATGGTCGATGGAAAAAGACCGAAGTTGGTTAAGTTAGAGGCCACGCATTTTTTTAACAACGGATGGATGTGCTGCTTCATAAGCAAAAAAGTGCATCGTATAGGTGGCTCGTCCTTGAGTTACGCTTCTCAGATCAGTTGAATATCCAAACATTTGTGATAATGGAGATCGGGCTTCCACGCACTGTAAATTCCCTTTCATACTGACGTTTAAAACTTGAGCATGGCGACTATTTAAATCGGATATTACATTTGATAAAAAATCTTCAGGCACTAAAACTTCGACAGCCATAATGGGTTCTAAAAGAATAGGATCACTTTCTAAAATTGCGTGTCGTAAAGCATTACCAGCTGCAATTTTAAAAGTTTGTTCATCAGAAAATGGGTCCAAGTATTTGGCTTCGATTAATTGCACTTTAACACCTAGGACAGGAAACCCGGCAATAGTTCCTGCTTGCAAAGCCTCTTCTAATCCACTTTTAATTCCGTTCAAAAATTCTTTCTTCAGAAAATCTTTTGGCAATCTATTGTCAAATAAAAGAGCTGTTCCATAATTTCCGAGAGGTTCCATTTTAATTTTTAAGTATGCGTATCGTCTTTCTCCACCAAGTTCGCGATCAAATAAATGATCTTTAATATTTTCTTTGGTTGGGGCTTCGCGATAAGAAACTTGGGGTTTACCCACATTGCATTCCACTTTAAATTCCGTTTTTAGTCGATCCACAATAATATCTAAGTGTAGCTCTCCCATTCCACTAATAAGCATTTGTCCTGTCTCATCATTGACGATGACTCGCAAGGATGGATCTTCCTTTTCAAATCGTTTGAGCGATTGAAATAATTTATCAATATCCGCCTGGCTCTTAGGTTCTACAGCAATAGAAATTACAGGTTCGGGAAAGACAACGGATTCATAACGAATAGGTTTTTCAAATGAAGATAAAGTGTCACCGGTTATGGTTTCTTTCAAACCAGAAACAGCACAAATATCTCCAGCTTCAATTTGGTTTAATTCTTCGCGATCGTTGGCCTGCATTCGTAAAATTTTTATTGGCCGTTCTCTTTTGTGTGATCTTGTATTTAAAACAGTTTCTCCAAGTTTCAAAACCCCAGAGTAAACTCGCATAAACGAAACTTGCCCCACAAAGGGGTCTGTCATTAACTTAAAAACGAGAGCTGAAAACGGTTCACTTTTATTTCTTTCTCTTTTAATTAATTCTTCATGTTTATCAGCAGTTAAACCGGTTACTTGTCCGAGTTCTACTGGCGATGGTAGATAATCAATCACTCCATCCATTAAATGTTGGACGCCTTTTTTCTTGAAGGCACTACCGCAAAAAAT
>CAZFSQ010000247.1:0-4286 GCA_964521975.1 uncultured Oligoflexales bacterium
CCATCATGATGCGATAAGGTTCACATGCTAAGGATAAAATTTTCGCAAACTCTAACGGATGCCCAATCACTGAAAAATATCGCATATGTTTTTTTGATAAATCCCCCACAAAAACACTTCCTGTCGCAATACCAATTCGTAGAGGATAAATTGGATCTTGTGATTTAGAACGTTCTAAAATATCCACTAAACTTAATCTTTGAATCTCGATAGCACTTTGCAACGCTGATGTTGCATGATTTCCTGCAAATTCATTTTTGAGCAAACTTAATCCAAAACAAGCAACCACATTTGTTCCTCTGGAGGGAATAACAGCTCCTCCATGCCGATGCACAACTTTAACAATCCAGTCTCTTAACTTTTCTTGCTCTGTAAATAAAATCTCTGTCGGTAAACAATCCGCCGTCTCTTGCACTCCTACAAATTCAATATGAATCATTGTCATCACTTCCTCTGAAGGAGCTAATTTTTTGGGGTCGGTAATTTTTGCGAGTGCTTTAATTTTATTTTGTGGCAAACACTCGGACAATCTCGATTGAATACTAATTTCTCTGACACGATAGATAAAGAATCTTATAAACCCCGTACCTAATGAGCTTAAAATTAAAGACATAGCAGGACTAAAAAGTGGCAACCAAATTCCATTACTATTAAAGATAAAACATGAAAAGGAAATAAAGGCAAAAAATGTAAGTATGCTTAAAGGTACAAGCCACACAAAATTCATCATCAAGCTCATTGCCAAACCAATGCAAAATAAGAGCAGTGTAAATTCTTTTTCTAACTTAATAGGTTCAATCCATTTCCCCGTCATCGCAGAATGAATCATCCCTGCATCCAGCAAACCATGTTCTGTTAAGAGCACTCGATTGTTTTCCAACTTCTGAAAATGCGATGTAATTAGAACAACATCTTTATCCGAAAAAGTGAAATCAGATTTTGTCTTAGGATTTTTAATTATCCCTAACAACTCTTGGAGCGAAAAAATATTTTTGATTTTATTTTTTTCCCAAGGAATCTCCACATGAATGAAACCTTTTTGATCCGTAAAAATAGGTTTCAAATTCCACATCATCACTTTGCCATTAATTTGGAATTGATTGCTCATATAAAAAGCAAAATGCGGAATAACGTTTTTATTATGATCCATGATAAAAGGAGAAACTTGTAAAAATTCCCCAGTTTGATGATGACCATAAAACCCTTGAAACTTTTTCCCCAAAGGATAATTCATCTGATATAAAGACTGGTCGGGAATATTTTTCTTAAAATCCTCACTATCTTTTTTGTTGATGCCATAAAAGTTAAAAAAGCGTTTTGCTATTTTATCAACTTCATTTGCAGATTGAGAATTTAAATTCATATCTTCTGTGGGATGGGAAGTTAGTGAAAAAATATATGTTGGCTTTTGTCGATTACTTTCAGGCTTATCAACAAGCAAATTATTTTTAGACGCATCATCATCCAGTAAATCCCACAAAACAAAATTGAGTTGGGAATCTTTAAAAAAATTTTCTAAAACTAAAAGATCACTATCGCTTAAATTATTAATTTCGCTTTTATCTGCATAGAATATCTTGAGTCGTTTATCCCAATTGCTTTCTTGTTTTAATTTGAATCGAAACCATCTTAAAAATTGATATTCATATTGATTTTTAATGGTATAACCAATTTGTGTTTCGCTAAGAATTTTTGCTAGAGAGAAACAAAAAAAACCAATAAAAAATATGGAAAACAAAAATGTTATCCTCAGCGAATGTTTCTGCCAAAAATGTTTCATATTAAATTTATCGGTGAGAAGTAGAGGAAACTTTAGACGATGGGAGAAAAATCAACTCCTTTTAAGCAGTGCCGCACCCCAAGTTAATCCGTGTCATTTCAGATGATCGGATATCAGATATCCGATTTTCTGATTTCTGAATCTCTGATTTCAAAAATCAGAGTGCAGTATCTTATAAGTGCAAGCTGCTACATGATCAAGTTGGCTGATGATGTCTCGATGATTAGGCTGATCGAGAAGATCGAAGATGGCCTGACATTCGCGAGTGCTGCCGAAGCTGATTTGGAAGAATTTTTTTCTGTCTTGGATTGTTTGCTTACCGTATCCTTCAGCTAAATTAAGCACAATGCTTGAGGCCGCTCTCAACATCAGTGAAGGAAATGCAAAACTATCACTCTCCGAAAAAAGAAAATTCTTCTCCATAGCTTTCGCCTCTACTCGCGAAGTGAAATCCATCATCCATCTCGAACCTATCGCTTGTCAATCTATCGAGACAATTGCAGATCAGTTGGCAGCTCACCTTTTCTGCCTGCAACGCTCTCTCATCTGAGAGAGACTCGTCTTCGTTATTCATTACACGACATATAACATTTTTAAAACTTTTCAGATGTATCAAAACTTTTATGGAGTCTTTGCTTGTTTTTTAATCACAAATTTTCAAAGTGAACTTTAGACGATGGGAGAAAAATCAACTCCTTTTAAGTAACGCCGCACCCCAAGTTAATCCTGAACCAACAACAGCTAAAATAATCAAATCTCCAGACTGAAACTTCTCCCAATACGTCGATAGCACAGAGGGAGCACCTGCCGCTCCTCGATTACCAAAATTTTCTATATCATACAGATGTCTCTCTGGAGCAACATGCAAATGTTCCATTGCAGATTGTAACATCCGTAAATTAGCCTGATGCCCAATAAAATAATTGACATCTTTAACTTGAATTTCATTACGCGATAAAATTTCTTCGACAATCGCGATTGTTTTTGTAATCGCAAAACGCTGTACCGCTTTACCATCTTGAAAAAAATACTCACCATCGGGAATAACGACACTGTCATACTTAGATGGATTTGATACCACGACAGTATCTATAACTTCCAAACCAGGGCGATGAGGATCTGATTCCACAATCGTTCCAACACAACCATCTCCCCACAGAATACAAGACCCACGATCTTGATAGTTCACCCTCATGGTGTACCGTTCGGGATTAAAAACCGCCACGGTCTTCGCCTGCTTTGCCCACAACATAGATTTTGCCACATGCAAATCAACAACAAAGGAACTGCACGCTGAGTTGACATCAAATGCAGTGCATTCCAATTTTAATTCCGAAGCAATACGACAAGCATTAGCAGGAATATCAAAATCAGGAACACTGGTTCCGCAAATAAGAGCATCAACATTGAGCATATCACCCACAAAAGATGCTCGCTTCAGAGCTCTTTGCCACGGCTTGACACACATGGCTCCGATGGAGGGAACTTCATTTTTTTTTCTAAGAGATAATAGGGTTTCTTCACCAAAGCGAATTTTGCGGATTTGATCTTGCGTTAATACACTTCGCCTTTCTTTAATGCCCGTTCTCTCTAAAATCCATTCTTCAGAAGAATCAATGTCGAGAGTGGAAAAAAATTGATTATCTAAAATTGTATCGGGATGATCATGCCCCATACCTGCAACAACAATTCTTGGGGAAGGTCCGGTAAATTTTTTCATGCTAAATATCTCGCTATTGATTTTTTCTTTTTAATGCTCGTTCCATTTGGCGATCTGCTTCACGTTTTTCCGTTGCCTGACGTTTATCATGCTGTTTTTTTCCGCGTGCCACGCCAATCTCTAATTTGACATAGCATTTTTTGAAGTACAATCTTAAAGGCAACACGGTAAAACCTTTTTGTTCGATCGCACATTCCAATTTCAAAATTTCATTTTTATGCAAAAGCAATTTCCTGCTGCGTTTTTCTAAATGATTCTCACGATTCCCAAAAGCATATTGCCCAATTTGCACATTCTCTAAAAATGCTTCGCCATTATTCAGCATGACCCAGCCCTCCCCTAGATTAACTTTTCCAAGGCGAATCGCCTTGACTTCTGTCCCTACAAGGGCGACGCCCGCTTCAAACTTTTCATGAATCTCGAAATTGTGATACGCTTTTCTGTTGGATGCAATGACCATGTGGATTATATTACGTGATTGAAATTTAAATGCAAAGATAGTTCAATAATTTAGTAGTCCGTCAACCAAAGGCGGCTATTTCCTTGAGAAGGAGGAGGAGAGTTTCGATTCTCTCCTCCTCCTTCTCAAACTCTTCCACCTCCTCTACGAAACGACCAAGGGTTGAAACCCTTGGAACCCAAAAAGAAGGGAAAAAAACTTTTTTATTTCATTTTCTTCTGTTTTTTCTTTTTCTTCGGGGTCCAGGGGCGAAGCCCTTGGGCGTTTGAGAGAGTGGGGGAGAGTTTGAGAGGGGGTAGAGGGAGAATCGCGGTACAATCCAGAGA
>CAZFSQ010000248.1:0-4276 GCA_964521975.1 uncultured Oligoflexales bacterium
ACACCTAAAATTTTTTCACTATCATGCCGAGTCATTGCATTCATCATGTCGGTATTTCCATGAATAACAGCAAGAGCAGATAACATTTCAACGTAGGTGAGATGAGCACCCTTGAGAGACGATATTCTCCGAAAGGGATGATCACTCACACCGGCAAGGGGAGCACAGATCGCCAGTGTTTCATTCGGCTTTACATTGAGAAATTGTTTAAGATTCATTGTTATTAAAAATAAATTAAAAAGAAAAATAAAGTGGAGGTAAATTTAGAACAAGTGGCGGTTCAAGGCTAGCATATTTTTTATCGGCAAATTCTTTTTTACGAATTTGTGATGCGACTAAAAAAGCTGCCACATCCCACCAAGTATGGATAAAAACACTCTCTCGAATCGACCAGTTATTTTTTTGGGTTAACCAGCCAAGATACCATCCTAAAATTGCTTGGGGCCAAGGTCGAGAATTACTTTCATAATGAGCTAGCCCAAAGACTACTGCCGTCCCTGTATTTGCCCAAAAATCACTCCCCGTCGCTTCGCGAAAGGCAGGCAGCCACCAACCACGAAACCAAGCTTCCTCATGTGTTCCAGCAATATAAGATCGAGACATTGAATAGAAAACATCGTCACCACTTAATGAGTCTTTGCGATACTCATCTTGATATTTCACTGATTGCAACGATAAGACTCCGATACTGGAAATAAATAACAAAGGAATATAGGTTGTGGGTTGAATCGCATAAGAAAAATTCCACGGAGCCATCATGATATCTTGTGGTTTATCAGGTTCAGATAAAAAACTAAATTGCCCGATTTGTTTTCGACTCGCTACTGCCGTTTGAAATGCATGATAAGCGGATAAACCACCAGCACCTTGATAAACTTGTCCGCCGAGAATTCTTTTTCTTTCTTTCACACCATGCATCATACGATCCTGAATTTGTTCCTTCGATGGATGATCCGCATAGGAAACCCTGTTCATAATCGAATAACCTACACCGGCCAATGCAGAAAAAGAATAGATCCCAGCCCATTCATATTGTCCTTCCCACCATTGATCCAATCCAGGTAGAAATAATGAAAGAAAAGGCATGAGCCACGGATCTCGCGGACGTTCGGGTTCTCTTAATAATTGATAGGGATTGCCTATGGCATTATCGAATGAGTTTTCACCATCAGCAAAATCATAATTTCTCTGTTTGGCCACATTTTGAGAATATGAAAATGTTGACTGAAAAATAAAAGTAAAAAAAATTATGTCTCGAAAATATATCATACTGTTGATAATTTATATTATCTGAATGTTTTGCTAAACACTATTTAAAGATCCCCAGAAAGATCTATATCTATAAACAGGAGACCAATGCTAGACATCAAATACATTCGTGAGCACAAAGAAAAAATTCAAGACGGAGCCAATAAAAAAAGAATTCCAGTTGATTTGGATGCATTACTTGAAGTCGATGCACAAATTAAACCTCTGCAAATAGAACTTGAAAATCTGCAACGCGATCGCAACCAATTTTCAAAAACTATTGCACAGATGTCTTCGCCGGAAGAACGGGAAACTCTCAAGAAAAAAGTTCAAGATATGAAATCACGAATGGAATTTCTTGAAAAAGATATTAAAGAAAAAAAAATCAAGTTAGATGAACTCATGTTGCTTGTCCCCCAACCTGCTCGTGATGATGTTCCCGTTGGAAAAGATGATAAAGATAATGTCGAAATAAAACGCTGGGGCAACACTCCAAATTTTTCTGACTTTAATCCTCTCGATCACGTATCGCTTGGACAAAAACTTGGCATCATTGATATCGACCGTGGGGTGAAATTAGCAGGTTCTCGTTCTTATATTTTAAAAGGTGACGGAGCCTTGCTCGAAAATGCCGTCATGCGTTACACTCTCGAAAAATTATCCTTAAAAGGTTACATCCCATTTACGGTTCCTGTGCTCGTGAAAGACGAGGCGATGGTTGGAACAGGATATTTTCCAACAGGACGAGAGCAAGCTTATTATGTCGAAAAGGATCAAATGGCTTTGGTCGGTACTGGCGAAGTTTCACTCACCAGTTATTTTTCTGATGAGATTTTACAAGAGAATCAACTCCCCTATAAAATGACTACCTGGAGCACATGCTTTCGACGTGAAGCGGGGACTTATGGTAAAGACACCCACGGACTTTATCGCGTGCATCAATTTCAAAAAATTGAGCAAGTGATTTTATGCCAAGCCGATGAAAAAATTTCCGAGCAGATGCACGATGAACTTTTGACGAATGCCGAAGGAATTTTACAAGATTTTAAATTACCTTATCGCGTGGTTTATGTTTGCACAGGTGATCTTGGTCAAGGACAAATTCGTAAACATGATATTGAAACATGGATGCCTTCCCGCAATGCTTATAGCGAAACACATAGTTGCTCTACATTTCACGAGTTTCAATCACGCCGCCTAAAAATGCGTTATCGCGATTATGCTGGCAAAGTGCAACATTGCCATACGCTCAATAATACGGCGATTGCTTCTCCACGTATTCTCATTGCTATTTTAGAAAACTATCAAGAAAAAGATGGGCGTGTGAAGATACCAGAGGTGTTAAGAAGTTATATGGGAGGTAGAGATTATCTCAAGCAGCTATAATTTTCACTTTGACCGGTAATTTCTCATCATCCAATCCAGTCTGAATAGCTAATTCAACAAATTGTTCAGGAGAATATCCCAACTTTTTACCCCACGCATAGGCACGAGCAGGACTCACAGTACGCCGACCTTTTTCAATATCGCATAGATGAGCCTTAGAAACCCCAAGCTTCATGGCAAAACTTGTCTGCGACTCATGATTGCACTTTCTTATAGAACTCAACATTTCACCAAATGTTAACGGACCGTTATTTAATTTCTCTAAAAATTGCAATGCAGAACTTTTAGAAAGTCGTGAATACGATGATAATACCTTTCTAGTAGTCATGTTTATGTACCTCCTCAACGGATACAAATTCGATTTGTGAATCATTTTTAATTTCATAAATTGCTCTATATGCAATATTAAGTCTAATGGATCGTTGACCTAATCTTTTACCTCGCAAAGGTTCATCATGATAGCCTGGAGTTTTTCGAGTTTTTTCCAAACCTTCTTTTTCTACTTGCATAATCCATAACATAAGTTTTCTAAAAATATGCTTTGGAATTTTCTTTATTTCTTTCTTAGCCTGATTTGTAATATGGACACGATAAATACCCATAAGGCACCTCAAAAACACAATACCCCAAGTCAGGGTATTTGTAAAATGCAAAATACTTTTAACTGAGATTACTTTGTATTTTTACCACAGCAAACCATGTACATATCTCGGACAATAATCTCTTTCATTTATTTTTTTACTTCCTAATCTTATCCAGAGATCATAAAGGTGTTGGCCTTTAGGCATCTGTGATGTTTCATAATAAAATCCATAATAATCATCAGGAATTTTTTTCCAACCCATTTTTTCTTTCATGCTTTGAGCGTTGGAAAAGAAAAAAGGAAAAAAACCAAAACTCACCAACTCGCGAGGAAAATCAGTTTCAAAAATGAGAGATTCATCTCCATCATTAAGAGCCACCTGATATGGGCAATGTGATCCACGACAATAAGATAATCCGATTTTTTGGAGTGAAGAAATGCCATTCTCAATTTCCTTGGGATCTAAGATAGGCATATCTATTTTTAAATCGCCGCGTAATTTTTTCCAGCCATAAATAATGCCACTCTTTGGATGTAGATAATCAAAAGCATTCGCTGGCAAAGTTGTCGTTGCAGGTAAAAAAGCAGAGTCGATAAAAAAATTGACATCGTTGGTTAACTGCAACCTAATTTTAAAAAATAAAATTTTTAAATAAAAAGAAACTTGGGCGACAACTCCTAAAGGCCCCTCACGGTAACTCTCTAGTTGGCTGATAATATCCGTATCATCGAAATTAAGAGTGAAAAAATTTTTAAAATCTGAACGAATGGAAACGTAAGAATCACTCATAAAAGATTTTTTTTGTTCTCCTCGACCAATCGCAATATTTCTAAATAATAAATGATTTTTTGGATTGAACTCATATTCATATTGAGGGGCTAAAATCACACCATTCTTTGCATCAAACTTTACAGGTGAAATTTGAGAAAAAATAGGATTAACTTTATTCACACAATGAACAAGATAAGCCGCTCGATCATTCTCATCTTGCAACTCTAAAATAAAATCATCCTCACAGGGAATTTTTTTTTGCATCTTTTAATTTTAATCCTAAAGCA
>CAZFSQ010000249.1:0-4255 GCA_964521975.1 uncultured Oligoflexales bacterium
TTCACTCAAGCAAAAATTTGCTAATACCGTTTTATGGGCAAAATCTGAACAAAAAGGTGCGGAAAATGCTACCGAGAATACTTTAAAAGAATTAAAGCGATTTAATGATGAATATGAAAAAAAATTCGGTTTTATTTTTATTGTTTGTGCTACTGGAAAATCAGCCGATGCGATGCTAGAGATATTAAAAAAACGTTATTCAAATAACCCAGATGATGAACTTAAAATTGCCGCAACGGAACAATCTAAAATAACAAAGTTACGTTTGGAGAAAATTGGATGAGTCAAATTACTACCCATATTTTAGATACAGCTAAGGGAAAACCCGCTCAAGGAATTTTTGTAGAATTATTTTTTTATAAAAAAAAATTTATAAAAATTGGAACGGGAAAAACCAACCAAGATGGTCGTATTAAAGATTTATTGGAACAAGATTTTAAATTAAAAAAAGGGAAATATCGTCTCACTTTTTTTGTGGATGAGTATTTAAAAGGAAAAGGTTTTTTTTCAGAAATATCTATTGATTTTCAAATTAATGATTTAAATTCTCATTATCATGTTCCCTTACTACTAAGTCCATTCGCCTATTCAACCTATCGAGGAAGTTAAAATGCAAACATCACTTCAAGAACAAGACCTGGACCCAATTTTTTCCAACCTCGCCAAAGCGAATCAAGAATTTAATAAAGTTTACCCCGGAGAAGGAAAGAGTGAACAACCTGTACATACATTGTACGGCGGAGCACAATTATTCAAAAAAGATTCGATTCAAAAAATTGCTGCCCTATCGCAAAAGCATTTAAAAGAATACGCTCCCGATGCAAAATCACTTGCTAAAGCATTAAAACTGCCGGGCAGTAAAAAACTGCATCAAACTATTTATGAACGAATTGAGAGTAAGCTAGAAAAATGTGCCGTGGAAGATTTCCGCATTGATTTTGAAGACGGTTATGGGAATCGTCCCGATCAAGAAGAAGATGCCACCGCTGAATTCACAGCCAAAGAAGTCGCTCAAGGGATGAAAGAGAAAACACTATCGCCTTTTATTGGTATTCGTGTCAAAAATTTTTCTGAAGAACTCAAAAAAAGAAGTGTGCGAACTCTCGATATTTTCATTTCCACTCTTGTCAAAGAGACCAAGGGGAAGCTTCCTTCTGGTTTTGTGATCACATTACCTAAAGTCTCCATTCCCGAACAGGTTCAAGCCTTTGTTAAAATTTTGAGTTTGCTTGAAGAAAAAAATCGACTGCCTAAAAATTCTTTAAAATTGGAAATTATGATTGAGTTGACGCAATCTATTCTTAACTCTCAAGGGATCATCAATCTTTCATCTTTTATTGATAATTCGGGCGGCCGATGCCGCAGTGCTCACTTTGGAACGTATGATTACACAGCATCCTGTGATATTACAGCTGCCTACCAAATGATGGAACATCCTGCTTGTGATTTTGCACTGCACATGATGAAGATCGCTTACGCTGGGAGAGGAATTTGGTTGTCGAATGGAGCAACGAGTGTCATGCCAGTCCCCATTCACCGGATTGTCGATGGTAAAAAATTAAGTAAAAAAGAAATCAATGAAAATTATGAAAGCGTACATCGTGCTTGGCGGCTCAGTTATTCCAACATCACGCACTCGCTCAAGAATGCCTATTATCAAGGCTGGGATCTTCACCCTGGACAAATTCCTATTCGATATGCCGCACTCTATACCTTCTTTTTACAGAGTCTTGATCAAGCCTCAATTCGATTGAAAAATTTTATGGGCAAAGCAGCTCAAGCAACTCTTGTTGGTGATGTCTTCGATGATGCAGCAACAGGACAAGGATTACTCAATTATTTTTTGCGGGCTTTGAGTGCCGGAGCTATTACGGAAGATGAAATTGTAAAAACGGGATTAACTTTGGAGGAGCTACAAACAAAATCTTTTGTAGCAATTTTAAATAAACGAAAGAAAAAATAATTTTTTTTAAAGATGCCCAGGCACTCCTCGCTTCGCGAGTCGTTGGGCATGACACAGTTCCTAAAATTAAAAAAAATGCCCAGCTATTAGCTGGGCATTACAGAATTTTTTTGACATCCAAATCTAAAAAACAATTATCTTGAAAAGTCCTCAATTAAAATAGATGCCGCTGTGTCACCCGAAATTGATTCAGGTTTAAAATCTGTCGCATCACTATCCAAATCAGTACACACAATCACATTACCACCTTTAAATTCAGCTTTAGGTTGCGGTGTGCTTTCTGAAACTTTCAAACTACCACTCAAGTTTGCGAACAACCCACCACCGGTACATGAAGCAAGGGCTGTATCATCGGGCTGATGTTTAATCTCTCCCGAAATATCCACTTTACCTTTAACATCAAGAGACAAGACACCTCGCGATCCTTCATCACATGATGCCACAAAATCTTTTAGCATACTTACTGAGCGAGAAATCACCTTAACTAAAATTTCATCACAAGCTTCTATTTCTACTTTTTTGTCAGCACTTGGAGCTAAATCTTTGGCACTGCTAAGAGGAACTTCTGTAATACCTGACGCTCCATGATAACCGGGGCTTAATGCTAATCCACCTGCAAGAGCTAACCCAGTACCAGCACCTTCTGTGTAAGTATTAATCGCAGCACCGGATTCAAGAGTAAAATTACCTTCAGAATAAATAACCACCACATCACTTTGAATTTTTGAACCGTTGGCAATGATCAACTCTGACTTACTATCTACAAGATAAAAAGCGACGAAATCATCTTTTTTAAGATCGCCCTTAAATTGAATCTTACCTTGAAGTAATACTGCATTTCGATCAGCAAATGTTTTATCCGTAATCGAACATGTTGTTCCTTCTTTACACACAACTTTTTTCAATACTTGAATTGAAGAAGTAAGAAGTTCTTCACCTGCATCACTCAATAATTTAACGAAATATTTCCCTTCTGATAAAGCTGGAACAGAAATTTTTTCACTTGCGATATCCACAACCTCACTAGTTGATTCACCGCTTGTTGCCGCATCGTATATCACCGCTTTCGATACTTTGTCTGCATCTGATCCAATCACCGAAATAATTCCACCATCGGTTGCTGCAAACCCTGGATATATAGAAATGAGACCCTCATCAACGGATGAATAGTTCCCTTCACCTTGCAGTTGAGAACTAAGATTCTCAATATCTTCTGCTGTGACACTAGAAGGATCAAATGCTTTTCGATCTCCTGACTTATTTTCACCGCAACTATTAATGACAACCCAAAACATCGTAAAACCGACCAAAGTCCATCCAAAGCTAATTTTCTTAATTTTCATATATACCTCCTTCAACAATAACCACATAAACCCCATCGACATGCCCATAAAAAAGTTTAGAAGTTCTTTGAATAAACGACTAAATTCTATTAATATTAAATGGTTGAGGAAATATGAAATTAGATATTAAAAACGAAGACAAAATCTTATTGTCTTTTTTGCTGATTTTTCAGTTTTTTATGGCTTTACCTATTTTTTACGGATGGGGACTGATTGCCGATAATGATTTCGTCGCCAATCATTCTTACGTTGTCATATTCAAAAAATTTTTATTATCAGGAAAAGGTTTCTGGGGATGGACTCCCCAATTTAATGCCGGTACAACCCCATTTTTATTTAACATGCCTCCCTTTCTTTATTTTTTAGCCTCTTTAATAAGTCTCATTGGCATTTCAACTGTCACATCTTTAAAATTAGTTTTGTTATTTTTTTTCATGATCCTTCCCATTGGATTTTTTTTCTTAGCTCAAATCATTTTTCATCATGAAAAATTTTCAGTTTACGCGACGACTGTTTTATCCTGTTTCTTTGCATCAGAACTATATGGCCTTCCTTTTTTCTTTTCTAATGGTATGGCCAATGCTGCGATTGGTAGCAGTCTGCTTATTTTCCAATGGGTATTTTTATTTAAAGTTCATCAGAAATTTAATCAAAAAAACTTTTTTATTCTTATAGCACTCAATGCACTATCTATTTTAAATCATCTTTTTTCTTTTTATATGTTTGCATTTTCCGTCTTACTTTTATGCTTTTTTGTTTTTTTTCACTCACACGATAAGAAAAAAAGTTTTCATCAAATTGGAATTTATGGATTAGGTTTATTCATCCCTATTTTAATTTGCGGATTTTGGCTTTATCCAAGTTATTTTGCTAAGCAAGACACTTCGGAGATTCAGATATGGAGTCGCCCATTATGGAGCCAATTTGAAAAATTTATTTTAGGAAAAAT
>CAZFSQ010000250.1:0-4231 GCA_964521975.1 uncultured Oligoflexales bacterium
AGACACACAGGACTTAAAATCCTGTGGGGTGTAAACCCCGTATGAGTTCAAGTCTCATTCCGAGCATTCTAAACTTTGCTTTTCTAAAAATAAAAATTTTCTAATTTTATTTTATTCTTACTTCAAGTTATCTAAACTTTATTAATCTAATTAAGTTTAATTTAATTGATTTATGACGACAGGAACAATGGTCGTTTTATATCATAGAAGGAGAAAATATATGGCTAAATCAAACTTTGAATGGGAAGAAAAATTTGATATCGGTGTTGAAGCAATGAACGATGAGCATAAAGTCCTCTTGAATTTAATGGCGGAGTTAAGTAACAAATATGATGCTAAAGCTTCGATGCAAGAGTTAGTAAAGATTTTAGATAAACTGGTTACTTATACTAAAAAACATTTTAGTACAGAAGAAGCTTATATGGAAAGTCTTCAATTCCCCAAAATTAAAGTGCATAAAGAATTACATCGCAAACTTTTAGCGACATTGGATGAGCATTACGCAAATATCAAATCGAGTGGTACGATTCCACCTGAAATTTTTCCATTTCTAAAATTTTGGCTAGCGTCTCATATTTGTGGGATTGACAAACAATATGGAGATTTTTCACATAAGATGTCGGCAGCCTAATTTTTTAGAATTTGAATTATTTTTTATCTTGATCAGTTAAATCAAGGCCAATGATGACAGCTTCCTGGCCGTGATTAAATTTTTGCCCGACGACAAAGTATTTCCTTACCTGTCCAGCCATGTTCAATACTAGATGTGAAGAACCCTTTTTATTTGGATCATCAAAAAGTTGTTGCATAAAATTAACAAGAGGAGAACTGGGATCAACAAACCCAAGTTTTTGTCCGATAAAATCTTTGGGTTTCAAATTCCAAATGCTGGCAAGTTTCAAATTGACACCGCGATATTTTAAATCTGATCCAACCCAAGACAGAGTGCCAGGCATTGCATCAATCATGGCAAATAATTGTGCATTCGTGTGAAGATTATTCATATAGTTGTCATAGATATTTTGAGTGATGACGAGTAATGCAATAAGAAACATCGCAACAAAAATACTTAGTGCAACTCCCTGTGAACCTCCGATAAAAAATAAAAAGAGAATGAGAAGCGGAAGTGTCATTGATAAAATAATTATTTGCACTAATTTTTTATTAGGTAAGAGTAATGGTAAAAAAGCAGATAAAATTCCAAAATTAAAGAGGAGAAAATAAAAGCTTCCCCAGCTTGTTCGTTCCGTTATCAAGCACCATGAAACATTTCCAATCCAAATTAAAATAGTTATCAAAAGAAAAAAAATAATTGTTTTGTTAGTTTTTTCATTTTTGCTGAGTTTTGATATTAAAGGATTCTCAGGAAAAAAAGCGATCATGTAGGTCAATGCAAAATTGAAAATAAAAAGTAAAACAGAAATGGAGGTTAATAAAACATTTTTATAGCCAAAAGATGTTGTCAAAATTCCTAGAATAAAACATAGCAAAAAACCAAGATGGATGAGTGGCATTTTTTTGAAATTAATTTGATGAGTTTCCTCTAATAACGATTCAAAATAATCTTGATCATGGATGTCATTGTTATGGGTCATACGAGTTTCCTTTCCTAATACGTGGGTAAATCTATTTCTACAAGGGCAGTACGGTTGGACGATTGCTTAATATCGCCCCCAACTAATAATTTATTTCTCGTTTTGTCTATTTTAACAAATTCCACCCGACTATTTTGAATAATTTCTTTCGGAAAGTTTTCGTCAAGAGTCCCATCTTTATTGAGTAGCACAACATTACCTGTTGTCATTAAATTAAAGTTCTCAAAATTTCCACTTACGATGATTTGATTTTCATTTACTTCGCCAATAAATAAAACATCACCATCAAACCCCTGCCCAATATTATCAATAAAGCTTTGTATTGCTTGGCCATCATAATCAAGGGCTGTGATGCGGTTTGAAATTTTTTCGTTAAAAGAATTGAATTTGCCTCCGACAAAAAGTGTGCGAGAGGTTTTGTCATTGAAAATAGTTGCTACGGGTAAGTCAAAACCACCCAAGGTCCAGGATTCAAAAAATTCGGGAATGACTTCGCCCAGGAAATCGGTTTTTAAAATTCCCCCAGAAAAACTTCCGCCGTAAATGTAAGAATTATCATCCAACTCGATAATAATTTCGGGTTGACCATTAAAAGGATAGTCGGGAATTTTAGAAATAAAGCCACTGACAATGGCTGACCCTAATAAGATAGATACGGAAACTATGATCCAAAAGTATTTTTTAATCATCATCGCCATCTTTATCTTTCTTTTCTTTTTTATCTTTCTTTTCTTTTTTTGTTTTTGTATCTGTTGTTGAAGCTGGTGATGGTGTTGCCGTTGCGAGTGGTGTATTTGTAGGTATTACGGTTGCGTCAGGTGTTGCCGTTCCAAACGGTGTATTTGTTGGCTGTGCCGTTGCGTCAGGTGTATTTATTGGTATCGTCGTTGCGTTAGGTGTTGAAGTTACTATAGGTGTATTTGTTTGTGGTTCAATTATATCGGAAGAAACTGTAGGTGAGGGTGTAGTGTAATCGGCTGGCGTTGCTTGTGGTATCGTTTCTTGTTGAGAAATTTCCTGAGAGCTACTGATAATAAAAGTGTCATCAAAGATTCCATTTTTTATTCTTGCAATATTCCAGTGATCGGCTGTAGAAGTTTTTAATTGATAAGTTAAAAATATTTCACGTTCAGTACAAATGATTTTTTCATATTCGTACTCATTACTTAAAATAATTGTTTTGTCTGTTAAAAAAACACCCTCGAAGTTCATAAAAATAATGGATGATGTATTCAGGAATGCGATCGCCTGTTCCGAGGTGATAGAACAAAAATTTTTCAATTGTGTATTCATTCCATTAGGAATTTTTTCGGATAAATCGAAAAAGTTTCCATCCACTGCATAAATTAGTTTATCCGAAATAAGAAACAAACTTTTATTCTCATCAATTGCTATGCTGCTGCGATAGGTTCCAAGGATAGGCGATGTTAAATTATTTGCAGTATTGATATTGATACTATTAAGAAGTGAGTTTGCAGAGTTAGCAACTGTTGCTTCCGTCTCACTAAATGGTGTTTCTACGTTTTCTTGAGAACCCACAGACTCATTTTCTGCTTGAGTTGATTCAGTTGTATTTTCGATGGTACTTGATTCGCCCTCTGATGATTCACTGCTTTCTTGTGATGAAGCTTTAGCCGGGTCATAGGATTTCCTTTTTTTACTCGAACCACCCCCCGTACATTGTATTAGCCCTATATTCATAATCAAAATTAAGTAAATGATGTGCATGAGGTAGATTTTATCAAACTTTAGCCTAAAAACATAACATATTGATATTTAATGACTATTTAGCTTCAACTAAAGGCTAAACTTTTTTCCACTTTTTCCGACAAGGATCTATAAGGTCGTGAGAATGCTCACGCCATCTATTGATAAGGAGCCTTGGTCATGAAAAAAATTATGTTGGCTATTGCGATGCAGCTTGTTTTTACATCTCAAATTTTTTCACGAGATATTTGGCAAACACCGTACACAACGAAACCATCGAAAGTTTTTAAAAGCCCATTGGATCAAAAAATAAATAGTGCGTTTGAAAATATTTTAAATCGTGGTCATGATGATTTTAAAAGCGTTTTAAAAAATATTTTACGTTCTAAGGCGGGGGTCCACCCCTTCATCGAATTAAGAGTGAATGAGATGGGAATGGGATTACATCAATTACAAAAAAACTCTCAGGCGAGTACAATGAAATATTTTTATAAGGGCTTACCATTTTGCGGACATTTTGAAGCTAAGGGATTGCGGTTGAATAATGGTCAAACTTTTTATCTTGCCGATGATGTGGAATTAGATTCTTTGCCTGTTGTTATCGACGAAACTCCTGATCTTGAGTTTTCAATGGATCAAATTCGCGAGCATTTTAATTCAAATGATAGTAGCATGATGAGTAAAATTCAGTGTTATTATCCGAGCGAAGGAAAATTAATTAAACTTTGGCAATTTGTGATCGCTTATGATGGTCTAGCTTATGCAGTTGCAGCCAATAGTGATCAAATTTATTTTTCAGAACCGCTCCATTTTGATGTGACTGGTCAAACGCAAATCTATGACAAGAATCCACGCGATGGAAAATTAGTTGATGTGACAATTACTAATTTTGATTCAAAAGATGGAACCTTAGAATCAACATATTTTTA
>CAZFSQ010000251.1:0-4228 GCA_964521975.1 uncultured Oligoflexales bacterium
GTCGGTATTTAAGCCAACTTCACCTTGATAATGAGGGATCACCGCTTCGGGGTTGTGTTTTTGTACCTCACTTGAAAAATGGGATTCTGCGACCCAAATTGTTTCAAAACCAATATCTTCGGCCGAGGTTGTTTGCGAGAAAAAATTTTCAAAAATTTGTCGTTCACTTAATCGAGGCTCGATATTGTCGATTTTTCCTATAGAGTGAAAAATATCAAATTGCATAAAACAAAAAATCCTCAATTAAATTTTAAAAGAAGCCCCGGCTCCTAAACTTGTGGCGATCGTTTTATGAATGATGTGCTCACTAGCAAATGTTTCTAGGGTCCACATTTTAAATCTAATGAGTAATCCAATGCGTGCATAAAGATGGAAACTAAACCCATCCTTATATTTACTGGTATAGACATCTAATTTTTTTTCTTTGTTAGATAATGAATTGCTAATATAAAAACCACCTGCTCCACCGTCGAACAGTAAGGACACTTTTTCAGAGGGATAAATTAAATATCCAAGCCCTGGAGAAATACTGATCCCTGAACTATTCATATCGGAAGAAATCAATTGAAATTCTTTATCGGTAATCGTGGAAATGGACGTTTTCCCGGAAAAAAAATCTCCACGCACGAGCCAATAAAGTCCATGAAGAATTTTTTGATAATAACCTGTTGAAATAAAAAAAGCTCGCATCCCAGATCCTACATTGATGCGATCAACGCCTAAGCCAAGATCAAACATTTTTCCTGGGGGAACAGAAAAAACGCGGGATGCCATATAGGAATCTTTCGCTTTTTCTTCTTGAATAGACTCGATATCAATTGGTTTGATGGTATAGGTTTTTAAAATAGTGGTGGAATAGAAGGTTGTGATAGAGATAGTTCTTTTGTTTCCCTCCATCTTGGTAACTTCACCTTCAGCCGCAATTTGATTTTCAGGAGTTAAAATTTGTACTTGATCGCCGTCGATCAAATTTTTGTCATCAATCGTACAAATTTTTTCTTCAATACTGCATTCAAGGTTGGAAGCCGCCGATAAATTTAAGCTAATAAAAAAAACAAAAATTAAAGATAATAACTTCATTATTGTTGATCCCCCTCATCACTTATTCAAAAATTCTAACAAAGAATAAAGTGCAACACTATACCCGTGATGTCCCATTCCCATGATCACACCTAAGGCATTTTCAGAAATAAATGATTGTTGCCGTATCGGTTCACGTGACATTAAATTGCTCAGATGAACTTCAACATATTTTAAATCGAGTGCTTTAAGACGGTCTGAAAGTGCTAGCGATGTATGGGTCCATGCCCCAGGGTTTAAAATAGCTCCATCCCAATGTTGGTCTAAAATTTCGAGATATTCTTTTTCACTGTTCGTTTGAAAAAAGTGCAGATGGATCTTTTTGTTGTATATCTCTTCGAAATTATAGGACTTTTTTTTGATATCAGATTCTATTTCAGGGATTGTCCAGCGGCCATAAATGTGAGGCTCTCTTTTTCCTAAAAGGTCTAAATTAACCCCATTGGCGATGAGGATTTTCAATTCCGGTAGATTCATTTTTTGACTACAAAACTCCCAATATTAATGCTATATAAGCCGACACCATGCCACGCATTTTTATCATATTATTTTTGACTCTTGAGGTACAGGTATTTTCTAATACTTGTGAACAAAGTTTTTCAGAAAAAAATTTGGTTAATTTTTTAAAATGGCTTTATTTAGATTTAGATGTTGTTGGTGAAGAGGATATAGAAAATTGGGTCGAAACAGGAAAAAATTTAGATCAAGTTGTTCAAGCAAGTCAGAAAATAAATCAGTTACAAAAATCATCCATTATTCAAGCTATTCATAACTTAAGCATCTCATTAGTTGAGCGGAAAAAAGTATTTGATTCTTTACAAGATTGGAAAAAAGTAAAAGAACAGCAAACAGAAAAAAAAGAAAATGACAGAGATGAAGCCGAAATAGTTATCGCTCCAATAAAAATTGGAACTCATCACCCTAATGATTTTGTCTCTCCAGAATTTAAATGGGATGAAAGTCGTTTTGTTATTACGCAATCGCCTAGGGATGATAATCATATCTATAATACGGATAAAAATATTTATGATTATAATTTAAGTGCGAAACAGCCCATTGGGAGTTTACGCAATGCAGCTCAACGAGTTGGTTGTATGGATAGTATTATTGATGCTCAAGTTTATCAATTAGGGCGTGAAAAATTTTTAATCACAGCTAATTTAATAAACAGTCAAACTAGAACTGCTTTTGAAATACGAAGAGAGTCTAATCCAGATCAACCATTCCTCTATGAAGAAGTGAATAAGGCTTCTCATTTTAATTTGTTAATTTTGAAAAATGAGGGTATTGCGGTTTTAGATCGTGATGTTGTTTATTTTGATCTTGCTAGAGGAGAATCGCAAAAGTGGCTTATTCAGCCTAAGGCTCAAGAATATAAAATATCCAATGCATTTCAAACAAAACACGGATTAGGTTTTTCTATTCTAAATTTAGACAACACAGAAGAATATCCATTTGGCAATTATTCTCTTGTCATTCCTCATGCAGAGAAAGAATTTGTATTTAGACACCCAACGTATGATAAAAAAACTGAAGATGGCGTGTTTAAAACAAATTTGCATCTAGCTTCTGAAACAAAAGAATATTTGATAACTTATTTTGATGGTTTTCATTCTAATGAGTATCAAATTGTCGGCATTGCTTTAGATAAAAATACTCTTGAGAGAAAGTTTGATTTTTCTATTCCATTGCCGTTAGAACCAGGCGGGCTTAAAAAAATAGAGGTTTTTAGTGTAAAAAGAAAAGACTATTTAGTAGCACTTTCCGAACACAATGTTCTGGTGATTGTGGATATAGAAGCCAATCAAGTTGTTGTAAGAAAAAAGTTTTCTAATGATGAGTATGTCGGATTAAGGTTAGAAAGCTCTGAAAATTCAGTCAAAGCCTATTTGCTGAAATGGGAAAGAAAAGAAGAAGATGTGTATCAATTAGCAGGCCCCTTGCATGATTAAAAATCTAATAAAAATTATTTTTATTTTTTCGACGTATTCAGCTTTTGGAAATTTATGCGAAGAAACATTTTCTGAAAGTAATGCGATTAATTTTTTAAAATGGCTTTATTTAGATTTAGATGTGATTGATGATGGGGATATTGAAAACTGGATCGAGAATGGAGAAGGATTAGATAAGGTTATTCGACATAGTCAAAAAATTGATGTGCTAAAAAAAGATCAAATTATTCAGGCGATAGAAAAATTTTCACAATTTACAAAAGAAGAACGATTACAAATAGGTCAGAAAATTTTTCAATGGAAAAAAAATAAAAAAAAACAAAAAAAGCAAAAAAAAGATGATGCGAGTGAAACTGAAGATGTTTTATATCCAATTAAAACAGACAAAACAATTCCAGCAAATTCTGAAATAGTAACACCTAAATTTACCTATCAAGGCAAAACATATTTTATTAAGCAGAATGGCTTTGAAAATGGAATATTGGAAAGGTTCTTATATAAAGAATCAGAAGCGGGTAACTGGGAACGGAAAAACTGGGTCGAGAATATTGGTGATGTGGAATACGTATCCGATGCTTGGGTTGTGAAAGAAGGAAACACTAAATATTTAATAACAGTAAGATCAAATTATGTGGGATCAAGAAATTATTTTGAAGTTAGAACCCAAAATAATGAAGAGCCCGTTATTAGAGTGGCTTTTGAGTTTTACTCTGATTTAAAATTTTATTCTTTGAAAATTAGTCACGGAAAAGGGGTAGCTGTTTTTCGTGAGGCGGAAACTTCAATGACAGTAATTAAATTTGATTTAAGAAACAAAACTTTCAATAAAAAAAAATATGATGGCATCTCCACACTAACAAAGATTTTTGAGCTAGAAGGTCATGGATTTATTGCTGGGGTTGCTAGATGGAAACATACAGCTGTTTTTGAATATAGCCTTAAATTATTTGATGCCAAAAAAGAAATTAAGATAGGAGATTATGATTTTTCTGAGTCAGTAGGGTCATTCTTTGGTACGGCCAAAGTTAAATTCGTTCAATTTAGAACAAAAACAACTGAGTTTTTATTACATAGTTTTATTGAAGGTAATGGAAAAACAAACGATCGGTTACAAATTTTAGGATTTGTTTTTGATAGAGAAAGTTTAGAAACAAAATATCAATTTCATGTGGTGAGTTCTCAGCTTGAAAAAATTG
>CAZFSQ010000252.1:0-4217 GCA_964521975.1 uncultured Oligoflexales bacterium
AAAATCAAAGGATGAGAAGGTTTTTAACGTTTGCCTAAGAAAGCGATTAGAAATTAATCCGTCATTCTCGGTGAGATTGATAAAGATGATAATGGTTATCAAATTGAGTTACGAGCTGTGGATATTAGTCGCGGAGAATTGATTGTGGGTAAACGCTATCGCAAAATTTATTCTTCGGAAGTTCCAAAAGTCATGCGAAGGTTTGCTGATTTAGTATTGGAAGCCTATACAGGAAAACCTGGAATTTTCTTTTCAAAAATTGTTTTTGTGGGGCGTGAGCAAAAAAAATCAGACAAGCAAATTTTCATCAGTGATTTTGATGGGACGAATTTAGAACAAATTACGAGAGAAAAATCGCCACACTTATCTCCCGTGTGGAGTCCTGATGGAAAGTTTATTACCTATACTTCCTATGAAGAGGGCAATCCTGATTTGTATATTTATGAACTTTCCAGCAAGAAGAAAAGAAAACTTTCGGGACGTAAAGGAATCAACAGCGGAAGTAATTGGTCCCCAGCAGGTGATTTAATTGTTTTTACGGGATCAGATGATGGGGATGCCGATATTTTTACTTTGTTACCTTCGGGTAGTGGACTCAAAAAATTGATTCGCGGTAGCGGTCTTGATGTGGACCCAAGATTTTCTCCCGACAAAAAATATTTGGCTTTTGTTTCTGGACGCTATGGGAATCCCCATATTTTTAGAGCGGAATTACAATGGGAAAATAATTTAACACCTAAAATTGTAGGAGAGAAAAGATTGACCTATGCGGGCTGGTACAATGCAACCCCGGCATGGACACCTGATTCACAGCGAATTGTTTTTGCGGGGTATGATAAAGACATCGACCGTTTTGATTTGTTTTTGATGAATAGTGACGGGACGAAATTAGAACGCTTGACGATTCGAGCGGGTGATAATGAAAGTCCTGATTTTTCTCCTAATGGTCAGATCGTTGTATTTCAATCGAATCGCCAAGGAGAAAAGGATATTAAAGGTAATCCATCGCTTTGGATGATGAATCGTGATGGATCGGGGCAGAGAAAAATTGAGATGCCTAATTTGTATGAAGCTCAAACGCCTGATTGGGGTCCAAATTTAAGTGAATAACGGGATCACTTATTCATACATTTTTTTCATTTTTTTTATATCTTATTTTGGTCGTAGTATTGCAAACTTTTTACGATCGAATCATTTTTTACAATTAACGATATATTCTTTACTGTCGGGATTTTTAGTTTATCTAGTCTATTTTTTAAAAGAAAATTTTGAACGATTTCACAAATTAGTTTTATTTAAGATTGTTGCATTTCTAATCATCGGCGTGACATTATTTCAGAGTATCGAAATTCCAGAGGAGAAATTTCATTTTATTGAGTATGGGTTTTTGTCCGCTCTTTTATTTGCAAGATGGCATAGCTTTGCAAAATCTGTTTTAGTATCTTCGGGTGTTGGAATTGTCGAAGAATATTTTCAAATGCTTGCCCCTGAAAGATATTTTGATGAGAAAGATATTCTTATCAATTGTGTGGGATCGCTTTATGGAGCAATTTTATTTTATTGGTTAAATAAAAAATGAATTATTATCTGTGCAGTTTATCTTACATCGGTACGAATTATAAAGGTTGGCAAAGACAGAAGAATGGCTTGACTGTGCAAGAAATTGTCGAGAAGTCATTTGCAACTATTCTTCGTCATCCTGTTAAAGTTTTGGCCTCTTCCCGAACGGATTCAGGGGTTCATGCTTTAGAACAAATGATCAAATTTTCATCCGAACTTCTGATTGAAGATTATAAATTTATTCGCGGTGTGAATGCTTTGATGAAGGGTCGAGATATTCAAGTGTTGGCTCTCACACAGACAACCAAAGAATTTCATCCTGTGAAAGACGCTCAAGCAAAAATTTATTGTTATCGTTTTTCGCCCTTCGTAGCTGTGCGACCATTTTGGCAGCCCTATGTTTGGCATCGCTATCAAAAAGAATTTGATCTCAGGAAAATAAAAAAATATTTGCAATCTTTTATTGGCACGCATGATTTTACATCTTTTTGTGCCAAAGATTCTTCGGCTAAAACTAAAACACGAAACATTATGAAAATTAAAATAAAAAAATTTTCCGATGGTTATGAAATTTATTTTTTAGGTAAGGGATTTTTGAAACAGATGATTCGCAATATTGTTGGGACAGTGATGGATATGCATGATGGAAAAATAAAATTAAGTGTCAAAAAAATGATAGCAGCAAAGGATCGGAGAAAAGCAGGAAGAACTGCTCCGGCAATGGGTTTAACGTTGATCAAAGTTTTTTATGAAAAGGATACATTGCTTGCTAATAAATTATTTAAAAACAAATAGTTATGGAAAATTAAAATTATTTTTAAAATACCGTGCGGAATATTTGAACTTTTTTAAATATTCCTTTATAATATTAATATAATAGTTATGATAAGAAATGCTTATAAATTAATCCAATCATTTTTAACACTTCATACAAAGGCTAGTGGGGTTTTATTATTACAGGGTGCCAGTCAAGTTGGAAAAACTTTTTTACTCCAACAAGTTTTAAATGAACATAAAAAAATAATACATATTAACTTTGAAAAAAATCCTGAAATAAAATTAGAAATAGATGCGTGTAAAAATTTTTCAGATTTTACATTTTATTTAAAATTTAAATTTGAATTTCGTCCTGACGAAAATTTTATTTTATGTATCGACGAAGCTCAAGAAAGTGAAAAACTAGGTTCATTTGTGCGTTTTATGAAAGAAGATTGGAAAGCGACAAGAACTATCTTAATGGGTTCTAGCATGGCAAAATTATTTGATAACACCACAAGAGTTCCCGTTGGCAGAATAGAGTATTTAAATCTTCATCCATTTTATTTCAGCGAATTTTTACGATTTTTAAATAAAGAACATCTATTGGAAATTTTGCGAGAAGAGAGAACTACATCCGATCAATTACATAACGAACTTTTAAAGTTTTACGATGATTATTTATTAGTAGGTGGTATGCCTGAAGCTGTGAAAGCTTATGCTCAAAGTGAGAGAAAAAACCATCAAGATATCTTGCGATATATTATTGCTTCACAACGAGAAGATTTTTTACGAAAAGAATCTTTAAAAACAAATTTATTTTTAGATGGGCTTAAAGGCGTTGCTAATCACATTGGACAAACATCAAAATTTTCCCACATCTTTAGCAATTCATATGAAGCTAAAAAAATAATCACAAAACTTATCGAGTGGTTTTTAGTCATTGAAGTGGATCAAAAGGGGATTATTCCAACGCAACATTTTTTACCCAAAAGATATTTATATGACATCGGTGTTTTAAGGTTATTGCGAGATACAGCTATTCCCAATATTTCAGTAATTCATACAACGGATGAAATGCTTAGGACTCCTTTGGGGGGACTCATAGAAAATGCTGTTCTATTAGAGTTATTACAAACTCAACATGGGTATCATTCAATAACCAGTTGGAAAAAAAACAATAAAGAAAATATCGAAGTAGATTTCATATTGAATACAGGCCATCTCACAATCCCTATCGAAGTAAAGGCTTGTTTAAAAGCAACAGAACGTCATTGTAAAAATATTGTCCATTATTTAAAAACATTTAAATTGGAAACCGGTTATTTAATTTCCCTAGATAAGAAAAAAGAATTTATTATTGATGGCAAAAAAATTATTAACCTACCCGCTTATTCATCCAATTTTACGTCTATCTTTTGAGCAGTGCTAGAACTACATAGTCAAACAATCATAAAGTTTGCTAAAATGGGATCATGTTTAAATTTCATTATCCCATTTTTTTATACTTTCTTTTACTGTCTTGCCGCTCGACAAGTTTTCACAGAAATGTTGGCGACGGACCAGCCCAAGTTACCGATGAAGAATTAATTCAAGACTCAAGTGATTCAGGAAAATCTAATCCATCCTCTATGTGGTCGCCCAAAGAGAGGCGTTCTCAGGCGAGTAGTTATTTTCTGATTGGTGAGTATTTATTTGCCAAAGGTGAGTATGAGAAAGCGGATCATTTATTTGAGAGTGCTTATAATTTGGACCCCAATGCTTTTTTGGGTGGAAAAAAAGTAACGCTCGATGCGTTGATGGGACATGTTGATGACGCTCTTACTGATTCTAAAAAAATGGTGCTGCTCTATCCTAAATCAGCACGTTTGCATTTTTTATATGGACAATTACTGAGCATA
>CAZFSQ010000253.1:0-4209 GCA_964521975.1 uncultured Oligoflexales bacterium
GGCATCGCACTTTTTCTGAAATGGATGTCGTCGTCATTAATAAATATACAAGCAATGTTACTTTCATTGGTGAAGTCAAATCTGGTTCTGGCGAGAGAGGAGTGCCTCATGCTCGACATCAAAAAAATCGTTTAAAAAGACTGTTAGAACAAAATAAAATTAAACGAATTTTCTTATCCGATGATCAAAGAGTTGAGTTAAAAACTTTTCAATTTGAAAGTGAGTGGGAATTTGCCACGATTGGCATCCAAGTCTCCGATGGTTATTTATTTGATCGAACGTTGGACATTACACAAGAAGAACTTGCTCATCTAAAAACTTTATTGAAAAATTATAAACGAGGTGAGCTTTGTTATTCTTCCTTCGTTATCCATTAATTCTTAATTTATTTTTTTCTTCGTATTTATTTGCCAATGACTGTTCGCAATTATCGAGAGCCTATCTCAAAGCCAAAATTTTAGAATTAATTCCCTCACAACTAGACCAAAAAATTCCCTTACGAGAAAATGCATGTACCATTTTTTGTTCGATGACCGTTATTCAGTTAGCATTAAAACATTTTGAATATCCACCTATCACACAGGTTGTTTCAGTTATGAATCAACTCTTAACTGAAATAGCCAAAGAACGACCTGACTTAAAAAATTATGGTTTCAGTATGGCGGAACTTTATTTTATCTTTGATGAAATCGTTGAGCGGTTGAAAGTATCAAAGCCTGAATTTAATTTTAGCTTTAAAAGTACATCACCTACTTTAGCTAATGATTTTGAGATGGGGGTCGATTCATTATCTGAAGATTTAACCAAGGAAGATATTTTAGCTATTAAAGAATCACCCAGCGATCATAATAAGGGAATTGTGAGAACAGCTATTTTGGGAATTAGTATGAAACATGAGGAACGCAAAAAAGAAGTTCAACATGTTGTCACGCTTTTGGATGCTCAATCATTTCGAGATGAAGAGCCTTTTATTACAATTTTAGACCCTATTTATCCCGACCAGCCTATTAAAATAAAATTAGAACCTGCAAGCATTTTGACTAGAGATGGTCATAGGAAAACATTTCAATTATTACCCACGGATGAATCTTCTCAAAATTGGTTTGATGGATATGAAATGCAGTTAACGGATATTTTTCCTATTAGCATATCTATGAAATAATTGATAAAATTAAGACAACTCAATTACTCAACATAATAGTCGATAGTCAGCAGTATAATCAATTTTGTGAGTATTAATGATGGAGGTTTAAAATGGATATTCATGAAAAGTCACAACTATTAATTACATCTAATTTTTTTGGTGATATGGAAATCGAAAAAATTTCTAAAATTGCTGAAATGGGTAAACCTATTGAAAAAAAGTTTGGTGAAATAGTTTCCTTAGCAGGAAACGATAATTTAGGAATTTATTTTATTCAACATGGTGTTATCGGAGGCTTTATCGGTAACAGTCAAACTCCATGTACAAAATTTTCAGACTTTAAAATTTTAGCCAGTTCAAGTGTTCTGGGAAATTATAAAAATAATTTAACTTATAAAGTTTTAAGTTCAAAAGCGGTTTTACTTTTTATTCCCAAAATCGCACTTTCTAGTTTTCAAAAAGAAAACGGTTGGGATTTATTTAATATTCAAAAAGGGGTGTTATCAATTTTATGCGAAGAGATGGAACAAATTCAAAATTTTCATCAAAACCTAAATCAAGCATATACAAAAGAACAAGAATTAAAATTCTCAACAGAACATTTAATTGAAAATTTAAAATTGATTTATCGAGATTTTAATCAAGATGGAAAAATTAGGCATTCGATTAATCGAGGTATCATTGATGCCCTTATTGAAATTAAATTACAAAACCCTGATCTTGAAAAACTACTTGAATCAATTATCTCAGATGTCAATAATCTTGTTAAAAGTGAAAAATCGGCTTCGGATACTCTACAAAAATGTTTCGATATATTTTCTAAATTTATTCAAGAACAAAAAACTAAGAATGGAAAATAATATTCATATGCAATAGTATGATTAGCGATGATGGACCCAAAAAAAATCCGCAACTTTTCAATCATTGCTCATATTGATCACGGTAAATCTACGCTCGCAGATCGCCTTATCGAATTCACCGGTTCATTATCGGCGAGAGAAATGCAAAACCAAGTTCTCGACAGTATGGATCTTGAACGGGAACGTGGAATTACGATTAAAGCTCAAACCGCTTCCATGCTTTACACCGCTAAAGACGGAGAAACATACCAACTTAATTTAATTGATACCCCAGGACATGTGGATTTTAGTTACGAGGTTTCACGAAGCCTTGCCGCTTGTGAAGGTGCTTTAGTAATTGTCGATGCCAGTCAAGGCGTTGAAGCCCAAACAGTTGCCAATGTACAATTGGCCATGAAAAATAATTTACGTTTAATCCCCGTGATCAATAAAATTGATTTGCCGAGTGCTGATCCTGATCGGGTGATGATAGAGATCGAAGAAGAATTGTTAATTGACTCAACCGAAGCGATCTTAGTAAGTGCTAAATCAGGCATTAATATTGATCTTTTACTTGAAGCTATTGTTGCAAGGATTCCTCCTCCTGAAGACCTTTCCCAAGAACCCTTGGCTGCTCTTATTTTCGATAGTTGGTTTGATTCTTATCTTGGAGCCGTTTCTTTAATCCGAATTTTTGCTGGCCAAATTAAGTTGCGACAAAAAATGCAGATGATGTCGTCAAAAAATGTTTTTGAAGTGCAGACCCTTGGAAAATTAACTCCCAAACCCATTCAGGTAGGTGAACTCAATATTGGCGAAGTAGGTTTTGTCTCAGGAGCTATCAAAACAGTATCAGATACTAAAGTTGGTGACACGATCACTAATCCAGAAAACCCTGCCCATGAAGCCTTACCAGGGTTTAAACAAGTCAAACAAATGGTATTTGGTGGAATCTTCCCTGTTGATGCTAGCGATTATCACAATTTGAAAGAATCTCTTGAAAAACTTTCTCTCAATGATTCCAGTTTGACCTACGAAGTTGAGAGTTCTAACGCTTTGGGGTTTGGTTTTCGTGTGGGGTTTTTAGGACTCTTGCACATGGATATTGTTCAAGAACGATTAGAACGGGAATATAATCTTGATTTAATTTTTACTGCTCCTACGGTTGTCTATAAAGTTTATACTTTTAAAAAGCAGGTCATCATCATTGAAAATCCATCAAAACTTCCACCTTCGACAGAAATCGAACGGATGGAGGAACCCTATGTTCTTTTGAGTGTTCATACTCCTGAAGAATTTATTGGCCCCATTTTACAATTATTAAATGATCGTCGTGGCATTCAAAGAACGATTGATTATGCTTCGAGTAAACGAGTTAAAATTGTCTATGAAATCCCGATGAATGAAATGATTTTTGATTTTCATGATCGACTTAAAAGCATTTCTCGTGGTTATGCCTCCATGGATTATGAAGTTCTCGATTACCGTGATGGTGATTTAGTGAAACTTGATATCCTTGTCAATACCGACTCTGTGGATGCTCTGTCGTGTATCATTCATCGTAGTAATGCCGAACATCGCGGACGACAACTCTGTAAAAAATTAAAAGACATTCTCCCACGTCAAATGTTTCAAATTGCATTGCAAGCAGCGATTGGTAGCAAAGTCATTGCCCGTGAAACTATTTCTGCATTTCGTAAAGACGTAACCGCAAAATGTTACGGTGGTGACATCACACGAAAAAGAAAATTACTTGAGAAACAAAAAGAAGGTAAAAAACGCATGAAACAATTTGGTACGGTAGAAATTCCACAGAATGCGTTTACAGCTATATTGAAACTTGGGGATGATTAATTTTAATCCTCAATCGGAGTTGAATCAAACTCAATTGCTTCATCCACTAATGCTGACATTGTTAAATCTGTTCCCGCACTCGAAGACGGTAGATTTTGAATTAGAATTTGTTCATCGGGATAACCATATTTAAGAGTTATTAAATTAGATGTTTCACTCACCGAGCTAAACTCAAATATAGGAGCGTGCATCAACTTATTTTCACCCAATTGATTAGTATAAATTTGTTTAAGATTTGCACCAAACGCAGCACCATCTGCATTATATACAACTGTGGCCAACATATCCGCATAAGTACCTGAAGTATCTCTTGAAGGAATAGTTGTTACGTCTAAATGAAATCTCTTTGACGTTGTATCAACTGCGACGGTT
>CAZFSQ010000254.1:0-4203 GCA_964521975.1 uncultured Oligoflexales bacterium
CTGAAGCAAGTTAAGTTGCTAATGACTTCTCTCTATCGTCCCTATGGGATTGAATACCAAATTTTTAATAGTAAAAGAAACATAGAGACTAAAAAAGCATTTTTAGAACCAAATTATTCGGTAAGTTCCAAATTAGATTTTTTTCCATATGATGTTCCTAATTTATTTACGCTAAGTCGCATGGGCACGGAGACGCAAGTTCAGATTAAAGAGGTGGAAGATATTTTAGTACCTGAAAGTTTTGATTCTTATATTACATCCAAACCCCATGTGATTGGGCGTAATGCTAAAGTTTCCATTGCCCCATCATTATGTAATCGCCAAGGAGCCGTTGAGATCATTTATCCTGATGAATATGGTTTAGGTGTAGCAAAGGTTGGGTGGTGCAAAGGTGATGCATGGCCTGTGCTAGTAGATTTACCTAAGTCCACTTCAATTCTAGTAAAAAAACCTTAAATTAAGAGAGAGGAAAAACGATATGAAACAAAAAACATTTTTTTTATTTCTTATTTACATTTCTCAGATAACGTTTGCACAGGCGGGGAATTTTGTAATTCAAGAACATGATTTTATGACGCTCTATAATCTGAATAATCATCAGGCAATGATAACTCCCGTTCCTTGGGCGGGAAGTTTTTGGCCTTACGGTAAAAATGGAATTTCGGCGAAAGATCCTGGATCAGTTTTGTCACCCACAGAGCTTTATGATTTTCTGCTTCAACAAAAAAATTTAGCAACGGATTGGGAAAATAAAAACCATTCATGCAATGAGATTGAAGAAAAGTATAAGGAGGGATGTAAAGCATGGTGGGGTCACTGTAATGCTTGGGCAGCAGCAGCAGTAAGTCGTTCAGAACCAAGAACGCAGTTTTCTATTCGAGGAAAACCAGTAACGGTTTCGCATCAGAAGGGATTGCTAACAGAAATATATATGTCCGTTGGTTCTTTATTTGCAGGTAACACCAATAAAAGCATTAAGACTGACATTTGGGTTTGTGACCCCGATAGTGAAATTGCAAAAAAGAGAGATCGCTATGGAAGCACCAATTATGAAGCATTTTGGGATATATCACCTCGCGATACATTTTTAATTTTAACAAACTATATTGGCCTGCTTAATAAGGGGGTTGTCATTGATCGTTTTACTGGCGATGAAGTTTGGAATCAGCCGGTGGTTGCTTATAAAATGGCTCCGATTATTGAAGATCAAGTTTCTTTTGATGCAATTCAGAATATATCTACTGTACCGGTTGAGCTAACCGTGTATTGGGCTAATGATAATGTACCAACAAATCATTTATCCGAAGCTTTTAACATGAATGCTGGTTATAGCTGGTCTTACACATCGCGAACATTAAAATTTAAATTGTTGATGGATGGTAAAGTACAATTTGAAAATGGAAATATTAAGTCAGCAGGCAAAATTCTCGGCAAAGGAATTTGGATGCATCAAGAAGAATGTGCTGATTATAATGCAGTGGATTTAAATCATTCGCATTATGATTTTATTTGGAGTCCGACCGACATTGCTCCTTGGGGAAGTGCGAATCCTTATATTCAAGCAGAGAATGTGGGTAAAATCTTGGAGGGAAAAGATCCGGTTGGTCCAGTTACTCCTGCCGATCCTCTCGATCAGTGGAAGAATTTTGCATTTACATTAGAGGGCGTCAAGTTAGCTGATTATTCTCCTGCCATACTAAAAAAATGGATCAAAAAAATACTTTCGCGTGAAAATATTACTTCCTATGTCTATTTGAAAGATTTGATTGTTGTTGATCCTAATTCAGGAAAAATTTCAGGAAAAATTAAAGTTCCTCGCAATACAAATGTTGCAGATTTTGAAACCATATTAATTTCATTAGGTACAAAAATTCTTGATTTGAAAGAGTTCTAGTTGACGCTGAAACATCTCATTTGGTTTTTGACTGCGGTAGCCACTTTTCTATATGTTTTTTGGGGAAGGTATATTGGCTATGAAGGAGATGTCAAATTATATTCGTATTGGGCGAATGCTGTTTTGCGAGATGGGATTACGCAATTCTATTCTAAAAACGATCCTGACTATGCTCCGCTTTATATTTACGTTCTTTCGCTCTATGGGTATGCTCGCAGTTTTTTAGGTATTGAGGAATTAAGTCCTCTGTCTTTGCTATTATTAAAATTTCCCGCGTTTTTAGCCCATCTTTTTTTAGCATTTTTTTTCACGAAAAAAATTTATCGTCATGATGCAGAAAATCCTTGGCAATATCTTTGGATATTGCTTTGGGTATGGTTAAACCCAGCTCAAATTCATAATGCTGTGGTGTATGGTCAAGCGGATGCTCTGTTTAATTTAGTGGGTGTGATATTTATTTATAGTCTAATTCAAAAGTATCCGCTTCGATCATTTGCCTTATTTGCATGTTTAATTGCACTGAAACCCCAAGCGTTTTTTTATTTGCCGCTATTATGCTGTTTAATTATTTATCATAAGTGGTGGGCACAACCCCAACTCCTTTTAAAATCGCTAGGAATTTTAATTTTAACTCTAGTTCTGATTTTCTTGCCCTTCGCTTATCAAGATATTTCAATCGTGTATAAATTATATTCTAAAATTGTTTCAAGTTATCCTTATATGACTTTAAATACGTTTAATTTATATACCATATTAGGTTTTAATTTTCGTCCTATAGAAGAAAAAATTTGGGGGCAAATCGGAGTTAACGAAATTGTTTTGTTCACATTTTTCCTTTGGTTGTCTGTTACTATTTTTTCTTGTGTTAGATCTTATAAAAGCAATAAAACTTTTTTTCAAAATGTAGATCATATTTTATATATTTCTCTATCCTTTGTTTTATTTTGTTTTTTATTTGGCCCAAAAATGCATGAACGTTATTTGATGCCTGCGATTCCTATTTTTCTATTTCTTATTCAAAAATCTAATACCTTTTTACGTCTCTTTATCATGATGTCATGTTTTATGGCGATGAATGAAAATATGGTCATTGATCTTTATTTTGGGACGAAACGTCCTATCGAGGGGGCGGTTGTTTTTTGGGGTACATGGTCCTATCTTCTTATGTGGTTTTATTTTTTATGGCGAATTTTTTCTTTGGGTTCATCTAAAGAAAAAGAAATTAAATTGTTGGAGAAAAATTATTTTTCAGAGAATTATTTTTTTCCGAAAGTATTTTCAATCTCTCAAAATCGGGTTTTTGTTTTAGGTGCTCTCACATTGTTTTCTTTATTAATTAACTTTTGGAATTTAGGGTCATTATCTTCTCCAAAATATGAGCAAATAGAGAATGATGTTTATTCTCTAACCCTAGATAACCCACCCCTTATTAAGAGCATTTATTTTTTTTCCTATGCAGCAAACGGCAAAGTAACAGTGCAATGTCAAGGTTCGGATCAGGTCAAGGAATTTTCGTTGAACCATGTAAGCTATCTTGCATGGAATAAAATTGCCTTTCAGCAAAAATGTGATTTGGGATTACAATTCAGAATTCAAGATAAACATGCGGATGAATCAATTGTTGAGTTAGAAATTGAAGATGAGAATTCTAATTTAATTGTACCCATCAATGTTTGCCAAAATAGTTTCTGCACTCCCGCTCATCAGCACGTATTTTTTAATGAACCAAAACAACAAGGAAAATATTCAGATGATACTCGGTTTAATGGAACATATTTTGATGAAATTTATTATGCACGATCTGCATGGGAGATTTTGCAGGGGAAGTTTCCCTATGAAAATACCCATCCTCCTCTTGGAAAGTGGCTGATAACTCTTTCGATTAAAACATTCGGTTTCTCGCCTTTTTCCTGGCGATTTTTTGGAGCCTTGATGGGTGGTTTTATTCCGTTATTTGTTTTTTTTCTTGCACGAGAATTTGGTTTAAATCATGGAGTAGGTGTGATGGCCATGCTGCTCACATTTTTTGAATGTTCCAGAATTTCACTCTCAAAAATTGCAACCATTGATGCTCAAGTGGCATTTTGGACGGTTTTATCTTGCATCTATTTAATTCGTGATTGGCGAATAAGATTTTATAGTGAAGAAACAAATTCAATTAGAAACTTATTTTTTGGCCTCATTTTTTTAGGTTGTGCTATTGCCACCAAATGGAATTCGGTTTTTACTTTTATGGGGATGGGGTTGATTTACGCAGTCGAATTTTTTCGCTATAAAAAAATATTTAATACTAAGGAATGGATGCTTAT
>CAZFSQ010000255.1:0-4127 GCA_964521975.1 uncultured Oligoflexales bacterium
TTTGCAGAAAATACGTGGGGCAATTTAAGTTTGGATAAGTTTGAAAACGCAAGAGGAGAGAATGAATTCCCTCATCGCAAAGAACTTTGTTTTTATTGGTGCGAAGATAAACCCTTGAGTAAAGAATTTATCCCGCAAGTCTATCGTGATTTACATAAATCAAATTTTATCAGTATCTATGCAACAACTCAGGCATGGGATGATTTTGCAGATAGTCTCGCTTATGAGATGCTCTATCAAAATTTAGGGGTGGGTTATGTCATTGATACGCAGCAAGGGGACAAATATGATATTATGGCTAAGTTAGCCGATCCTATTTTTCGGACGAAAAAATCATATCTTGCAAATTTTTTAGATGGAGAAATTAAATACCCTAAAGATGAGTAAAATTTTTTATATCGTTTTATTTCTATCCCAGGTTTCTTTTGCTGTACAAAAGAAAAAACAAGATCCTATCATCCAAAAAGCCTATGATTATTTGATTATTGAAGTAAATCAGGAGAAAAAAATAATTAAACCCGATGAAGTTTTGACAGTGGTTAAGGGGGATTCTTTTAAAATCTCTCAAGTATTTTTATCGGGTAAAGCTATATCGGCGGCGGTTAATCTCATCGGTTTTTCTCGCGGAGAAGAAAATAATTCTAATGATCGCAATGTGTTAATTAACTCTGCGAGTGATTTAATTTCGGATTGGTCGCTCGATAAAAAAGGGAAAAAATATCGGATGGTCGTGCGAGGAAAAAAGAATCGTCAAAGCGAATCTATTTTAGAAGTGCTTGATCCTGTGCTAGATTATATCGTTCTTGATGTTGAGGGTGTTGAAAAAGTTCTACGCGAAGGTGAAACTATTCGCGTCCGTGGCCAAGATAAATTCAAAGTGAATCGAGTGTTGACTAATATCGGTGTGGAAAAAGATGTGGATTTAGAACTGATCAAAATTGAAGAAAAAGACCCCAATGCATCAAAGAAAAATTTTGAAAGTTATGAGATGAGGTTTTATCGTAAAGGAATTTATTTTGCAAAAATTCCTCTTGAGATGATGAACACGAGCCATGGGCAATGATCCTTCTATAAAAGAGCTTTCTCTCAATAAATTAAATCCTAGATCCAAAAAAATTGTTGAATTTTCTTTGGCGGCTTTCGTCACTATTTTGCTCGTATCTTTATCCAGAGTGGAAGCACGTCTTTATCGACTGAGTGAAAGTCTCTCGATTGATTCTGACTTTTTTGCATCGGTTATTTATTTTGGCATCATCAATTTAAATGTTATTTTAATTTTGATTCTTACCTTTATTATTTTGCGAAATGTCGCCAAGTTGGTTCTTGAAAGACGACGTGGGGTTATCGGTTCTAAGTTAAAAACCAAACTGGTTGTGACGTTTCTTTTGTTTTCTCTTTTACCAACACTTTTAATTTTTCATATTTCTAATAAATTTATTAACACTAATATCGACCAGTGGTTTTCTGAAAAAGTTCGGAATACCATGCAAAGAACGCAAGAAGCTGGGGCACAAACCTATCGACAAGATCAAAAACGCCTAGAAAATATTGCTAAGTTAGCGGTTGATAAAATTGAGTTGGAAACCAGTGACGATATTTTTGACCCAAGTATTCCAAAAATAAAATCAGATCGCCTCAGAGATTTTATTAAATCATTTGGTATCGAACGAGTGATTGTGTTTAGTTATCATGGTGATGTTTTAGATGCTTATACTCATACCAAAAAAGATATTAAAAATGAGCATGATGAGCTTTCTAATCTTTATGCGATTGAAGCGATCTATAAATTTCGTGGCGATCCTCGACCTGATTCGATGAGTATGCTTACGGCCTTAGAGGATAAAGATATTGTGAGGGGAATAGCTCCCATTGTTAATCCAATAACCAATCATGTTATTGGTGTGGTTGTGGTTGAAGAAAATTTTGAGACAAGCATCATGCGAAGTATCGAATCTATCCTAAAAGAATTTAGCGAATTAAAACCACAAGCCGAATTGATTAAAACAAGTTTTATTGTGCTGCTTGTTGTCATGACGGTCTTAATTATTTTTGCGGCGATGTGGCTTGGGTTTTATGCGGCTCGAAATATTTCAGAGCCGATTCAATTGATTTCGGAAGCAACGGGACTTATTGCAAGCGGTCAATACGGAGTCAAGTTACCCCAAGGGACAGATGATGAGATTGGAAAATTGACAAATTCTTTCAATCGAATGGCGAAAGACCTCGATCAAAAAAATCGAGAGGTTGTTCGTTCGCAAAATGATTTGCTTAAAATTAATCATGATGTCGTCCAGCAAAGACATTATATGGAGGTTGTTCTTAAAAGTATTGCTAATGGCGTTATTGCGATTAATAAAAATTATGAAATTACAGCCTTGAATGAAGGGGCTGAAAATTTTCTCTCGGTAAAATCATCGGAGGCTCTAGGAAGAAAATTACCGCTTTTAATTTCTCCTAAACTGTATGAAAGTTTTTGGATTTATTTTAGTGAGCAGATGAAATATCAAGGTATTTACAAGGGACAGATTCAAATTCAAGAGGGAGAAATTGAAAAAACTTATATTCTACAAGGGACAAAGATTCGTGATGGGAAAATGAATGAATATGGAATCGTGATTGTGATCGAAGATGCTACAGAGCAAGTTAAATTGCAAAAAGTTGCTGCGTGGCGAGAGGTGGCACGTCGATTAGCTCATGAAATTAAAAACCCCATTACACCGATACGATTAAATGCAGAACGTCTACTCAGAAAATATGAACATCTCATGCAGGGTAAGGATAAAGAAATTTTTGCGACATGTCTTAAGACAATTCTTTCGCAAGTTGATTCATTAAAAGATTTAGTGAATGAATTTTCTAAATTTGCTCGCTTACCTAAAGGCCAACCGGTTTTATCTGACCTAAATCAAATCATAAGAAATGTTGTGGATCTCTATAAAAATAGTTATACAGATATTCACATTGACGCTGAGTTATTGAGACAAATTCCTAAAATTCGAGTTGATCCAGAAGAACTCAATAGGGCTTTTGTTAATATTGTAACGAATGCAATTCACGCGTTGACCGAACAAAATACGGGATCCAATATTCCTAAATCAATTTCATTTAAAACAGAATTTTTACAAGATATTCAAACTATACGTGTTGAAGTTTGTGATACAGGGTGTGGAATTCCTGACGAAATTAAAGATAAAGTTGTGCTGCCCTATTACTCGACAAAGAAAGAGGGAACAGGGTTAGGATTGGCAATGGTCCAGCAAATTGTGACGGATCACGGTGGGTATTTACGGTTACAAAATAATGAGCCCAGAGGCACGAAAGTGATCATTGAGTTGCCCTTAGATTATTATAGTGGGATGATCACTAGCTCTAGGAATATGTTGCACGAGGGTAGAGTATAAATGAATCTCCAAAATGAAAAAAAATATTTGGCTTTCATTGTTGATGATGAAGAAAGTATTTGTACGAGTCTCGAAGGAATTCTTCTGGATGAAGGTTGGCAAGTGGTTAAGGCTCATACAGGAAAAGAGTGTTTAAAACTTCTTAAATCGCATCATCCTGATTTAATTTTTTTAGATATCTGGATGCCAGAATTGGATGGCATATCGACATTGCAATTTATTAAAGAAGATCATCAAAAAGATATTTCCGTCGTGATGATGAGTGGGCATGGCACGATTGAGACAGCTGTTAAGGCGACCCGATTAGGAGCTAAAGAGTTTTTAGAAAAACCATTATCACTTGAGAAAATTTTAAAGGTACTAAAATCAGCAATGGAAGCGAAAACATCTTCCGTGGGTGAATTAGTAGCATCGCCTTTTGATTTCATTGGTCATTCGCACTCTATTTTAGAAATTAAAAGATTGATGAAGCTTGTGGCTCCGCGAAATAGCAGTGTGCTCATTACAGGAGAAAATGGAACAGGCAAGGAAATTGTGGCTCAACAAATTCATTTTTTAAGTTCGCGAAAAAATAAGCCCTTTGTTGCCATTAACTGTGCGGCAATTCCTGAAGAATTAATTGAAACAGAGTTGTTCGGCCATAAAAAAGGTGCGTTTACTACGGCCATTGCTAATAAGCGTGGGAAATTTGAATTAGCTCATGGTGGGACATTATTTTTAGATGAA
>CAZFSQ010000256.1:0-4120 GCA_964521975.1 uncultured Oligoflexales bacterium
CTATAATATTTTGCAAAGAAGATTTTTCTTGTAAAGAAAGGGATGAATTTTTTTCTTTGAAAAAACATTCAATAAGATTTTTTGAAGGAAGATTACCAAGATTAAACGGGTGGCTGAATGTTACATAATCCAAAAAATAGGATAGCCTTTGGTCATAAAACGGATCATCCGCAAAAACTTTTCCTGTTTTGAGAAAAAAATCTTCTTTGGCTTTTAAAAATAATTCTTGCCCAAGTTCTTCATTCACCCAACTTAAAATCATATCGAGTAGCTTATTTAAATGATCTTCAAACAAAACCGTCGGAGAAATATTATTTTGATTTAATTCTAAATTTTTCATCGTCGTTATTTTATTTAAGGAAACACAATCATGAATTCAAATATTTTATATCCAAACAAAGGAAAATGAAATGGGAAAGGACACCATAAAATAATTTTATAATCATCTTTAAATTCATCTATGCCAAGAAGGTCTAGTAAATCTATTTGCTGTCGCTGAATAATCCAAATATCCTCCGTAGGAATATAAATATAATATTTTCTAAAATATTTTTGTATTTTAGCTGGAAGCTCCCTATCAAATGGCATTGTCTTTTTGTTTTTAGCTATCTCGATCTGCGTCTGATAGAGAGCATACGTAAGTTTAATGGCGTCAAAACTTGCCAGGACAAAACAAAAAGTTAAGAGAATAAAAAATATTATTTTTTTTGTTGCCACAACTTTTCAGGGTATTCTAATAAGTGACAAAAATAACGACTTAAAACAAAAAAATAATCTGATAGACGATTAATATAAGTCAGCAACTCTAATCTTATACCTTCCGTTTGATGGAGATGAACTAAACTTCTTTCAGCTCGACGACAAACCGTTCGTACAACATGGGCTGTAGACACTGCCACATGTCCACCAGGAAGAATAAAGTTTTTAAGTGGTGATAACTCCTCATTCATTTCGTCTATTTTACATTCAAGATACTTTGTGGATGATTCAGAAAGAGTGGGGATTTTTTTATAATCTAATTTATTTTTAGCAAAAGATAATTCTCCACCCATATCAAATAATTCATTTTGAATTCGTTCTAAATCTTGAAGAATTTTAGAAACTGGTGTTTGATTTTTAAAACTTGTTGTATTGCAAGTATGCGTGAGTAAACCTAAAAAAGAATTTAGCTCATCAATCGTACCATAAGCATGAATTCTAAGGTCTGACTTAAAGACACTCTCACCTGTGGCAAGATGAGTGAAACCTTTATCTCCGACTTTAGTATAAATTTTTGTAAGACGCACAAATAGTTTCTAATTTATTTTATTTCAATTGCTGCAATAAAGTTTATTCAACAGGAGCACCATTAACCATTTCACGCAATTTATCTGACGGATGAAATGTTACAACACGACGAGCTGTGATTTCTATTTTATCTCCAGTATGTGGATTTCTACCTGGACGGGATTTTTTTTCTCGAACCATCCATTTACCAAAACCAGAAATCTTAACCTCTTGGCCTTCTTCAAGTTTTAACTTAATTTCTTCAAGAATCATCTCGATAATTTCTTTTGATTCTTTAGCTGGAAAACCAAGCTTATCCCTCACCATTTCAACAAGCATGTCCTTTATCAATGTCATCACAATCTCCTTTTGCAAACAAAATAAAAAACGATAAGCGGAAACTATTGTTTCATTTATTAATCATATTAACACGTTAAGATTAAGTATGGAAGATTAAAAAAATATTTTGCATAAACTCTCTCTTTTAGTCAGAATAAAAAAATATATTTGAAAGATTGATAAATTCATAAAAAATGACAAATAAAAAAAGAGTTTTAACAGGGACAAGACCTTCGGGTTTACCACATATTGGTAATTATTTTGGGGCTTATTCAAGAGCTATTGCCCTACAAGAGAAGTATCAACTTTTTTTCTTTCTGGCGGATTTTCATTCACTGAATGAAAACCCAAGTCCTGAAAAACTAAAAAAAGATTCCCTTGAAATCGTTGCTACGATGCTTGCTTGTGGGCTTGATCCACAGCAAACAATTTTTTATTCTCAGTCACACGTAGCGTGCGTCAGCGAACTCAATTGGGTTCTTTCATGTCATGCACCGATGGGTTTTTTACAAAGAGCACACGCCTATAAAGATGCTCAAGCCAAAGGTCATGAATTGAATGCGGGAGTATTTTTATATCCTGTTTTAATGGCCGCAGATATTTTGCTCTACGATGCTGATCTTGTCCCTGTTGGGCAAGACCAAAAACAGCACTTGGAGATGGCTCGTGATCTAGCTCAGAGATTTAATCATTTTTATAAGAAAGATTTTTTTAAGTTACCTGATCCGTTAATTGCAGAAAACGTTGCTATTGTGCCGGGAATTGACGGACTAAAGATGAGTAAAAGTAAAGGAAACGTCATTTCTATCTTTTCAGACGATAAAACATGGAAAAAACAAGTCATGTCAATTGTGACCGATGCCAAAGATCTCGATGAACCAAAAGACCCGAAGGCGTGTCATATTTTTTCTTTATATAAATTATTTGCTACCCATGAAGAAATTCAAAAAATGGAAGATCAATACCGCAATGGCGGCTATGGATATGGTCATGCAAAACTAGAACTGCTCAAAAAAATCCAAGATCATTTTTCTCCCATGCGAGAACAATATTTTGAATTAATAAAAAAGCCTGATGAATTAAAAGATATTATTTATGAGGGCGGAAAATCTGCAAAAAAAATTGCCCAAGAAAAGTTGAAACAGTTGTATGAATTAATAGGAATGTTCTAAATCTGATAATTCAAATCAGGCTCAACATACTGAGTTTCCATCTGAGCTAACTGCAATTTACCTGACATGTCCCAATTGACTGCGTGCCATTTCGTAAATTGATCCATCACCCAAATTCCTGACTGTCGTGATCCGTTGCCACTTTTTGCATTTCCCCCAAATGGTAAATGAGCTTCAGCTCCTGTAGTCGAATTATTGATTGAAGACATGCCTGCCGTGATTCTAGTTTTGAATTCATAACTCAATAATGGATTATTTGTATAAATAGCTGAAGACAGTCCAAAACCATGATCATTCGCCATATGCATCGCTTCATCAAAATCATGAAACTTTAGCACATTAAATAACGGACCAAACGTTTCTGTACGATAGATACGGTCCTGCATAGAAACATTTAAAACAAAATTAGGTCGAGCAAAAAAACCATTTTCTGGACGGCCAGAAAAATGATCCCATGTAACACCATGCCCAATCCACCCACCTTTTCCGAGAGATAATTCATGATGTTTGTCGATTAATGTTTCAAGATGAGACAAATGATTCTTCAAAAACTTTTCACTAATAAGAGGGCCGTAAGTAATTTTTGCATCGAACGGATCGCCTATCACAAGATTTTTTGTTTTTTGAATCAACTTATCAACAAATGAATCATAAATTTTATGATGAAGAATTAAATTACCAAGCGACGTACAACGCTGACCACCCGTCCCAAAGCCACTCCAAATAGCTCCTTCAAGAGCAAGGTCGATATTTGCATCTTCGCAAACAATTAATGGATTTTTCCCACCCAATTCAAGACATGGATTTTGTAAATTGCGTCCACAAATTTCACCAATTTGTTTTCCAATTTCTGTTGATCCGGTAAAGCCAATTTTATCGAACATTCCCTCGTCCACTAATTGAATGAGATCATGTCCTGTCGTAGCTCCTTTACCAAACACAACATTAAAAACTCCTGCGGGTAATCCTGAGTTTTTTAATAACTCGGTCCAAAAATAACTCGTTACAAGAGCATCTTCACTGGGTTTCCAAACGCAAGTATTCCCCGCTACAAGTGCAGGAATAAAATACCACGCAGGAACAGCAACAGGAAAATTGCACGCCGTCAAACAACCAAAAACACCCAACGGCCGACGATACGTAAATAATTCCTTGTTAGGCATTTCCGAAGGAATGGTTTGACCATAAAGTCTCCTCCCCTCGGACACAAAAAAATCACACGTATCAATTGCTTCTTGCACAGAGCCTAATGACTCTCGATAGGGTTTACCAATTTCTCGACTTACAATTTCGGCGAGGGCTTCTTTATTTTTAGAAATAAGTTTTCCAAAGTTATTAATGAT
>CAZFSQ010000257.1:0-2771 GCA_964521975.1 uncultured Oligoflexales bacterium
ATTACTTTATCAATAAAGGTTTTTTTCCGACGGATAATTTTCTTCTTGAGAATGTACACAAAATTAAACATCTACCATGTTTTATTATTCACGGTCGTTATGATGTTGTGTGTCCCATAGATTCTGCATGGGAGTTGCATAAAGCATGGCCAAAGGCAAAATTAGAAATTGTCCCCGATGCAGGTCATTCGATGAGTGAAATAGGTATCGCTAAAAAATTAATTGAAGCTACCCATGTATTTGCAAATTCCTAAACATTCGATTGTTGTACAAAAGTATGGCGGAACATCCGTGGGTTCAGTGGAGAGAATTTTAAATCTTGCTGAGCGAACCAAGCGATTAAAAGATAAGTTTGATTTGAAATTAGCCATTGTCGTTTCTGCGATGTCGGGTGAAACAAATAAATTAGTCGATCTTATGAATCGCGTTAATCCCAATGCGTCAGGTCATGCCTATGATATGGCTCTTGCAGCAGGAGAACAAGTCGCTGTCGCATTAGTTGCCGCCGCACTTGAAAAGTATGGAATCAAGTCTCGCGGGTTTTTAGCTTATCAACTTGGAATTCATACCGACATCTATCACAGTCGAGCAAGAATTCTAAATATACAAACAGAAGCGATTGAAAATTTATGGAAAGAAAATGGTGTTGCGGTTGTTGCTGGTTTTCAAGGGATGAATCATGAAATGGAAATTACCACCTTAGGTCGTGGGGGTTCAGATACATCGGCCGTTGCTCTGGCTGTGGCACTTAAAGCAAAATTTTGCGAAATCAATACGGATGTCAATGGTGTTTATTCTGCGGACCCGCGTTATATTTCAGAAGCAAAATTGATTCCGAAGATGGATTATGAAGTAGCATTAGAAATGGCATCTCTTGGCAGTAAAGTTCTTCATAGTCGTTGTGTCGAACTTGGAGCAAAGTTTTCGATGCCTATCACAGTGAGAAATAGTTTCAAAGATGATGATTCAGAAAGGACAGTCATTATGAATTTTTCAGAAAAAGAAGCATTAGAGTCGCCAGTGATTTCTGGAGTTTCTTTAGATCATGCGGTGGCTCGAATTTCTATTTTAATTAAAAATAAAGTTCCGAAAAATATTTTAGGACAAATTTTTTCTGTACTTGCAGAATCAGGAATCAATATTGATATTATTATTACCAATGACGGAATGAATGAGGGAGATTTTAAACTTGGATTTACATTGCCACAAAATGATTTAGATAAGGGAGAAAAAATTCTCCATCATTTTTTTAATAAAAATTTTAAAACAGATTTTTCATTTGAAATAAAAAAAGAGGACAAGCTTGCGAAAGTTTCTTGCGTGGGTGTTGGAATGCGTTCTCATAGTGGTGTTGCAGCGAAAGTTTTTAAAACTCTCGAAGAAGTGGAAATTCCTATTCACATGATTTCAACATCGGAAATTAAAATCAGTTGTGTGGTTTCACAAAAACACGGGGAAAAAGCGTGTAATGTATTACACGCGGCTTTTATTTAATTACTACCTTGTGATGGTGGTGGTTGCATGATTGAATTTCTAAATTTTCCAACCGGATCAAAATCTGGGTTATCCATCATGACGCACAATCCTTTTTGAGCTTTTTCTGGCGTACATGGTGTTCCATCAAAGTTATACGTGGTTCTGAATGTAGCTCTGGAATCCGAGGGTAAACTCGTGGATGCATATTTTCTGTGGTTATAAACCATTTTCTTAATTAAATCTTGAAAGCGTTCTTCGCTTAGCTCATCTGCATCGCAATAATCTTTTTCTTTATCATAAACTGGTTTAGGTAGAATTTGAGCGTTGGGATTTTTTTCTAAAATTTCTTTAACTCGCTCATCAGCATAAGCTACGTCTAAAAATCTCCAATTATAGACACGACACAATGCTTTTTTGAAAGTGCGTGGTGACTGATTCTCATAATAGACACCGAAGAATGCTCTTCCAATATAGAGAACATTGCACCCCTCTTCGCCATCAACATATTCATGGGTATAAGGATCATCATTAAATAAATAACCCCAATCACCTGCGATCCAATTGTTTGATGCAATTGGTTCTTGGATATCAAGAATTCCTCGAACCACTTCAGAACGATAAGGATTTCTACCAGTGGCCTCAATTAATTTTTCGAGAGCATCATTATTCTTTATATTTTTAAAATATTCCGTCATTGAACCTACCTGTAAATATTTGCAACTTTTAAGACAGCCTAGAGTGTAACGAATATTTCCTTTTAAAGGATCCAACAAAGCATCTGTAATTGAAACCCCCTCTTGGATTTCAAAGTCTCCTTCGCCGAAATTTGCTTCATGATCATACTTCCATTTTTGTTCGTCGTATTGAATGCCGGTTTCTTTTTCATCGGGAAAGATGAGATGTGATTTCATCGTCCATACAACAACATTCAGTCGCATGGCAACGTGATCAATAAATTGCTCGAATGAACACGAGTTTCCAGAAAATTCTGTTGTTCTTCCTCTGCTAAATAGACCAGCAATAATTTCTTTTGTAGAGACTAAATCGACGGTCGTTGGATTGGGTTCTTGAATTAATTTTTTTGTCATGGGATCAAAATTTCTTTTGTAATACATCAGCTTTGAATCTTCAATTCTTAAGTCTGCTCTCCTTGCTTTAATACTGATGGTATCTGTGCTGGGGTCCATGAAAAAGAAACCCAATTGCTTTTTATTGGGAGAAATTTTAAGCGTGACCTGTTCTGTTCTGTTCTGTTCTGTTCTGTTCTGTTCTGTTCTGTTCTGTTCTGTTCTGTT
>CAZFSQ010000257.1:2871-4114 GCA_964521975.1 uncultured Oligoflexales bacterium
CCTTCACCAGCGATTGACCAATTGAGAGCTTTTCTAACAAATGGGATCATTTGATCTTGAACTAATTGTGCTTGACCCTCATCATTACAAGTAAACCATACTCCCCAGCGATCAGGTTTGTTTTCAACTTCAAGTTTTAACCGACTGCTATTGCGATTGATTGTTTTGCATGTCAAAAAAATTGAACAGATACAAAAAATTTTGCAACAACGCCACTTGCTGTTTTTCATTATAATTTCCCTCTCAATTTAACTAATAACTACTTTATATTATTAGAGTAAACTTTTGGTCTGAAGAATGCAAGAATTGGGCTTGCTTTTTATGGTTAAATTCATTATGAAGCAAATTCTTAATAACGATTTTTATTAAACTTTTGGAGAAACTTGTATGAAAATACGAAATTCGTTTTTTGTCCTTTTGATGTTTATTTTTTCTAATTATTTATTTGCAGAGAAAAAAGGCCATTTGGTCATTTGTGGTGGAGGGTCATTGACACATGAAGTTTATGAAGAATTTATCCATCTTGGAGGTGGTCAAAAAACGCGACTTGTTGTTATTCCCTCGGCTTACATTTATGAAGATGAAGAAGATATGCTGAGTACTCTCAATAAATGGAAAAAATTTAATTTAGAAGGATTAGATTTATTGCACACAGATGATTTTGATGAAGCAAATGATGAAAATTTTTCAAAAATCTTAGACACGGCAACAGCCGTATGGATGAATGGTGGAACGCAGGGGCGGTTGCTTAGAAGATACTATGACACTCACGTTATGAAGAAGCTGCAAAAGTTATTAGCTCGCGGTGGTGTCATCGGCGGAACATCTGCGGGTGCATCCATTATGTCGGATATTATGATCAGATATTCTTCAGATAATACAGATCGAGAAGCTGTTTTGGATAGAGGTTTTAATTTAGATTCACGTTTTATTATTGATCAACACTTTACAGAAGAAGGAAGATTCCCAAGACTCATTTCCGTGATTGAAAAAAAAGAGGGTTTTTTGGGAATAGGAGTTGATGAAAGTACAGCCGCCATTGTTCATGGCAATCAAATAAGAGCATTGAGTGATGAAACAGGGATGGTGAATTTATTTTATAAATTATCCAATGATAGTAATGCGATTGTGATTAATAGACTAAAACATGGAGAGGAAGCTTTGATCGAGGAATTAGCTGATGGCAATGGAAAAGAAAAATCATATAAAGCATTCTAATTCTTCTTTTTGTTGCGTAAATAAG
>CAZFSQ010000258.1:0-4084 GCA_964521975.1 uncultured Oligoflexales bacterium
TGAATTAGAGTCAACCAAAGCGAGGGAGAAAATTTGTCGAATGGAAAATGAGTGGTGGAAATATTCTGCCAAGATTCTTCTAATGATTTTTTTACTTTGGCGTGATCTTCAGGTGGAAAGGGTTGAAAGACTGGATGCGATAATACGCTAGTAATAAAAGGGCCACGAGCTTGGCGAGTAAATTCTCTAAACCAACTTTGAGAGCGTTCAGGATTCAAAAGACCAATGCGAAATCGTAATGAGTTTTCAAGATGTTTAACCTCATTTCTAAGAACACTCATCGAGTCCTTTGTCGAATCGCTTTTAGAAATTAAATTATTTTGAATAATTTTAAGAATTTTTTGCCGTTCAGAAAGTGCAACTTCCACTCTTTTTAGACAGTCGTGGAGCGTGCCTTTCTCTTTGAAAGCATCAATAAACCACTCTTGCTCAGGTAAGTTTTGCATAGGAAATTATTTTTTGGCTAATGTGTCAGATAAGCGATTTAAATCATCAGCCACTTCTGGGAAAGCATCATGCTTTCTCAATATAGTTTTTGCTTTATAATCCCCATCTATCAAGCGTTGAATATGTCGCCTAAATGCAATGGTGGGCCCCACCAGGCGATGGGTGTAAAGAACAGAAATAACAATATTAAAAAAAATAAAAACTAAGGATGCTGATGCAATGGAAAGAGTTGTGTCGGATAAATAAGACTCCACCATACTTTTTGCTTCTTCTTCAAGATCGGTAAGCTGTAAAACCATGATATAAACCTGAGCCATATGGACATATAAAATTCCCACAATGGAGACGCAAAATAAGACAGCTAATATGATGCTGAATAATCCTAACTTAATCTGCAAAAGTGGTTGCAATAGAAAGTTTCGCAATTTTCGACGATATTTTTGTTCACTAGCAGTATTTGTCAAAGTATTCCCTCCTTGATATTCTAATCAAATTATTTGTTATTTTTAGTTTACACTAAAAGAAAGGATCTAGTCACTATTATGAGTTATGCAACGAATGCAAAATTTAAATTACCTGATCCCTATAATGAACCGATCTATGATTATAAAAAAGGGTGTTCGATTAAAAATAAAACTTTCATTGAACTAGAACGCCTGAGTTCTGCTCCAACCCATGTCCCTAACGTTATCGACGGAAAAAAAGAATCGTCCCCAAAACAAGTCCAAGTAACCTGCCCCCATCAACATGAAAAAGTGATTGCGGTGGGTGAAGAAGCTACGCAAGAGCAGATTCAAAAGGCAATTCAGAGTTGTGTTAAAAATAGACCTTCGTGGGCTGCGATGTCTTATCAAGATCGTGCGAGTATTTTTTTAAAAGCGGCGGATTTGATCACGCAAAAATATCGCCCCTTGTTTAATGCAGCGACGATGCTGGGTCAAAGTAAAACGATTCATCAATCTGAAATTGATGCTGTGTGTGAGTTAGCAGATTTTTTTCGTTTCAATGTCAAATTCATGGAAAGAATTTATGAAGAACAACCCCAATCACCTAAAGGTCAGTGGAATAGATTAGAAGCTCGTGGTCTTGAAGGTTTCATTTATGCAATCACACCCTTTAATTTTACTTCGATTGCGGTCAATCTGCCAACGGCTCCAGCTCTTATGGGATGTTCAGTTTTATGGAAACCTGCACGAACAACTTTACTTTCATCTCACGTGGCGATGAATATTTTAGAGGAAGCTGGATTACCGCCTGGAGTTATCAATATGGTAAGCGGTGATCCTAATGTTATTTCACATGAGGTTTTATCTCATACAGATTTAGCAGGAATTCATTTCACAGGTTCGACATCAACATTCAATCTTCTTTGGAAAAAGGTGGGAGAGAATATTGATCGTTATAAAACGTATCCGCGACTTATTGGTGAAACAGGTGGAAAAGATTTTGTATTTGCACACCCTTCTTGTGATCATGAGGCATTAAGTACGGCACTCATTCGTGGAGCCTTTGAATATCAAGGGCAAAAATGCTCCGCTGCGTCACGAGCCTATGTACCGCAATCCGTCTGGCAAAAAATGAAATCACGCTTTATTGACGAGATTCAAAATATTCGTATGGGGGATGTGGGCGATTGTAGAAATTTTATGGGAGCAGTGATTGATGAAAGATCCTTTGTTAAATTGAAATCAGCTATCGACGAAGCTAAAAAAGATTCTAAGACAAAAATTATCGCCGGTGGTGAATGTGATCGCAAGACGGGGTGGTTTATTCGACCGACAGTGATCGAAACAACGGATCCTTATTATCGAACGATGTGTGAAGAATTATTTGGTCCTATTTTAACTTTATTTGTTTATGATGATTCTCATTGGGAAGAAGTATTAAAAATTTGCGAAAAAAGTTCTCCTTATGCTTTGACGGGAGCAATTTTTGCACAAGATCGTAGAGCCATTTCACAGATGGCAAAAGTTTTAGAAAATGCTGCGGGTAATTTTTATATCAATGATAAGCCTACAGGGGCCGTTGTTGGACAACAACCTTTTGGTGGGGCCAGAGCTTCGGGTACGAATGATAAAGCGGGTAGTATTTATAATCTCATGCGGTGGACCAGTCATCGCACGATTAAAGAAACTTTTGTTCCTCCGATAGATTATCGCTATCCGTTTATGGAGAGTTAAAAAATTGGTAGCTGAAATGAATGTCATGCCCAACGAGCGGAGCGAGAGCCTGGGCATCTTACCATTATGTGTTGATTTAGACGGAACGATCACACAAAAAGATACGTTTGTTATTTTGCTAAAAAAATTAAGTTACCAAAAACCATTTTTTTTTCTGCAAATTATTTTCGTGTTAATTTTTAATAAAGCAAAAGCCAAGGTCATGGTTAGTCGTGTGATTGAAGTTGATCCGAAAGAATTACCCTATCAAGAAAACTTTCTTGCGTTTTTAAGAGAAGAATTTAGTAAAGGTAGAAAAATTTATTTAGCAACTGCGTCTCATCAAAGAACAGCAGAGCTTGTGGCTGAGCATTTGAAAATCTTTACGGAAATTTTTGCAACATGCGATGCAAAAATTAATTTGAAATCGCAATATAAAGCTGAGCGATTGAAAAATTATTTTAGTAGCGGACAAGATTTTGCTTATGCTGGAAATTCTTTTGATGATATTGAGGTGTGGAAAGCAGCTAAGGAAGTTATCGCGGTCAACGTTTCAGAGGCATTAAAAAAGAGGATGGAAGAAGTGGGTTTAAAAATTCTTCGAGAGTTTTGTTAGAACTGATTTAACTCAACAACACACCATTTTTAAGTTCTATAACATGATTGGCGGAATTAATAATTTGTCGATGATGTTCGATAATGAATAGAGTTGTTTTTTGATCGGTGAGTTCTTTTAGACACAGAAGAAGATTCTCAACATCTTGCTCGTGTAATCCTGTGGTGGGTTCATCCATGATTACCACATGACCTTCACCCCATTTTTTAGATAAATAAGGAACAAGTTTTAGTCGCTGTGATTCCCCGCCTGATAACGATGATGAAGGTTGCCCTAGTTTTAGATATCCTAATCCTAATTTAATGGCCGGGGTAATTCTTTTATGAATATTTTTATGGAATTTAAAAAATTCGTGCGTTTCTGCTAAGGTCATTTCTAAAATTTGGTCGATAGATTTATTTTGATATTTAATTTGTAAAATAGCTTCTTTAAACCTTCTGCCAAAACATTCAGGACAAGGGATTCTTGCGTCAGATAAAAATTTCATCGACACAATGAGTTCTCCTCGCCCTGAACATTCTTCACATCGCCCACCTTCCCGTGACAAAGAAAAATCGGAAGCAGTTAATCCAGAAATCTGAGCATCAGCTAGTTCAGAAAAAAGATCGCGGATCTCTGTCAGAACTTCTAAATAAGTCGCAGGCATACTGACGGAACTTTTGCCAATGAGTTGTCGATCAATCAAAGTAATGCTCTGAATTTTATCAAGACCTAAAATTTCTTCACAGCCACGCCACTTAACTTTATTTTTTTTTGCCTCAGAGTCCTGTGATAAATAACGATAAATATTTTCAAATAAAACACCTTTGACTAACGATGTTTTTCCTGCACCTGAGACTCCTGTAACGACGGTCAAACCTTC
>CAZFSQ010000259.1:0-4063 GCA_964521975.1 uncultured Oligoflexales bacterium
CACAAATCGAAGTGGGTGATGTTGTTTGGGTTCCTCCCTATGATCCTATTGTGTCGAAAGATTTTTTATCGGTGCTTGGTGTGACCTCCTCGGTGATTGGGCTGGCAATTTCGACGTATGCGTTAACGAGGATTAAATAAAGTTATATTGTTTTTATATTTGAAAAAAATTTCCATATAGTGTAAATATGTAAACATGATCGTTACTTTTGGAAATAAGCTGGCTCGTGATCTTGTGGAGGCTCAAAAATCTAAAGAGCTAAGATTCTTTTCAAATACTTTATTCAATCAGGCGAGGAAAAAATTGGCGATGGTACATGCAGCAAAAAATTTAATGGATTTAAAAATACCTCCAGGTAACAGATTGGAACAATTGCTAGGTAATCGTAAAGGATTTTATTCCATCCGAATTAATGATCAGTGGAGAATTACTTTCAGATTTGAAGATGGTAACGCCCATTTAGTTTCTGTGGAGGATTATCACGCATGAAATTTAAGCGATTTACACAACCTTTTCACCCTGGAGAAATATTGCTTACAGAGTTTCTGGAGGCTAGAGAAATGTCACAGAGACGATTTGCAAGCCGAATTAAATGGTCTACACGAAAACTTAATGAGATTATTCGTGGCAAAAGAAATATTACAGCAATCTCAGCAATTGATTTGAGTAAAGTTCTAGGTACAACACCAGAGTTTTGGTTAAATCTTCAACAAATGTGGGATTTAGAGCAGGCATACTTATTGTATTCTAAAAGAAAAGCATCATGACTTACTCTCTTTGATCTAAGTTCTTTTTTAATACTTTCTCATAAATCTCCAATAATTTTTTTGCATGATTTACCGAACTAAAATCATTCTGCCAAAACCACTCGAATGCATTCTCACTCAATTTACTAATCAAAGAATCATCCTCTTTTAAATTCTGTAACGCATTTTTCAAATTATCATTTTTCAAATGATGTTCAAATACCCAACCATTTTTTTGATGGGTAATATATTCTGTTGCAGCATTGCAATTCGATGTGAGAACAGGCAATCCATACGCCATGGTTTGCAACGGTGTCAATGGCAATGCCTCATACCATAGCGATGGAAAAACAAGGCAACGAGCATTCTGAAAAAAATTGAAAACTTGATCCTGTTTTTGCCACCCTGTTATTTTTGCATTGGGTAGAATAGATAAAATTTCATTTTTTAATTCTCCGTCGCCAACAAAAACACAATCCAAATTAAGTTCTTTCGCAACTTGAGCAAATTCCAAACAACCTTTTTCAGGAGAGAGGCGACCGACGAATAAAAATATATTATTTTTTTCAGGGGAAATTTTTTTAGGTTTTTCGATATCAATCGGATTATATAAGACGTGAATATCTGGATTACCTAGATGTGATTTTAATTTCGATGCAGCAAAGTGTGAGCATGAAATAAATTGATCAATTTGAGAGGGAATGCGATGAATTTTATTTTGAAAAAATGTGCGAAGATATCTCCATAATTTATGTAAATAGGTTGCTTTATCACAATGCGATAAAAGACAAGAGGGGGATAATGGTTTTAAATGACATATTTCTTTTTTCTGATAATTTAAAAAACCACCATTCGGACAAGCCAAAAAATAATCATGAATCGTCAGAACAATTTTGAATCCCATTTTTCTAGCTGCGAGAATGACGGAGTAAGAAAGCCCCTTGGACCAACTATGAACATGAATAATGGTATCTTGTGGAGAAAATTTTTTGAGAATTTCATTTAATTTTTTATGAGCTTCGGAATTATAAATTCCTTGGATAATATTTTTACCTTCTTTTAAATCTTGACCTCCGAGAGAATAGGTCTCAATTTCATTGAGTTCCTTGGCCACTTCTTTTTCATTAGAGAAAAACAAAACATGATGACCAAGTTTTTTCAAGTTTTCGGCTTCGGAAATAGCTACGGTGGCTATGCCGCCAGCATGATAGGCATGATCGTTAATAAAAATGATGTTAAGTTTTTTTGACATGAGTTTTAAATTTTCCTTTGGATAGTTTGATATAGAGTGAAATTATTTTAATGATAACAAAACATGTTGAAATGCTACTAATCGAAATAAAGAAGAAAGATTCGTTAGGAAATTCTTGTAAAAATAAATATCCTGAAAAAATGAAAAGACAAAATTCGATAATAGATAATAGTGAAGTTAATTTTTGTAAATTCAATAGATGATACGCATTGGCGATGGCGATATTGATCGAATACATGGCAAAGGCTGGGGTCATCATTAAAATGATGCTGGTTGTTTGGTTCCAGTTTTTTCCTAAAATAATAGGAACTAAATAGATGCTAGCAATACATAGAATTGCAAAAGGAATAAAAACTAAGAAAGAAATGTTTCTAAGATTAATTAGGAAAACTGATTTAGCTTGCAGAGGGTTGTTTTTTACAGTCGCAGCAAAGGATTCCCAAAATACGAGGGAAGAAGGAATACTAATGATGCGGATGGGGAGATTTAAAATTTTATTAGCTATTGCGAAGTAACCACCAAGAATTGGATTATAAAAAATTGTAATGATGAATACAGGGGCTTGGCGATTAATATTGATGAAAATATTATTAAAAGTTTCGTACATCGCTCCTTTCCAGTCTCTTATGAACAACTGAAATATTTTATGAAAATTTTTAGTATAATTTATTTTAAAAAACTGCGAGGGTTGCAATAAATAAATGGGAATAGAAATACGCCCTGAAATTTCGGCAAATATTAATCCCCAAGTTTTAAAGGATAAAGCTCCGAGAGAAAACTGGATTAAAGATCGCATGAAAATTTCAATAGATCGAGTTTTAGCGAGATGATCAAATTTTTTTAGACGAATTGAATAAAGAAAAAAGAGTCGATTGAAACCTGTTAATAGAAAAAGAAAAGTAAAAACAAGGATGTGAAAATTGTTTAATTCGACGTTTAGTTTTTCAGACATAAAATCTTTGAGACATAAAATGATTACAAAAAAACAAAGTGAGGATAAAAAAATCATGAAAGTGCTCAGAGTGTGAGTTACTTGCAATTCTTCGTGGTCAGTGATGGTGGGAATATTTTTATCAAAACAAAAACAGGCAACAGAAAAATAGGTTTCCAAAATAACGAGAAGGTTTGCTTGGAAATTGATTTCTTCTGGATTGTAGATTCTGCTAAGGATGGGGATAGAAAGAAAGCTCATGATAGTGGCGAGACCTGCCCCTGAAATCATTTTAAAATAATAATTGTTTCTGAAGTTGTTAAATAAATTCTTCATATTTGATATAATCATCTTACTATGAAATTGCATATCTTTCATAAAAAAACGATGAAGGCGTTGGATCTTATTCGAGGCCTTTTTTTTGTTTTGCGATATTTTCCATTCTTGAAATTTAAAGGCATTCCCTTTTCGCGGGGCAGAGTTCAAGCTCGACCATTTTACAACAAAGAAAAAGGCACATGCTTTAAATTGATTTTTGGTAAAGGAAATGGTTTTGGTCGTAATATTTGTTTAATGGGTGAGAGTGAAATTATTCTTGGCGATCATGTTCACATACATGATAATTCCATGATTAGTGCATCCGAGCGAATTGTCTTGGGAGATTGGACGTTGGTAGGGCCATTCTGTAATATTCGCGATTCGGATCACGAATTCTCCGATAGAGAAAAACCCATTAGCACCCAAGGGATGTCTGGAAAACCCATCACCATCGGCCGAGACGTATGGCTTGCGGCTCATGTCTCAGTCTTAAAGGGTGTCACGATTGGTGACGGAGCAGTGATCGGTGCGGGAGCCATTGTTACGAAGGATATTCCACCTTATGCCATTGCTGTTGGGAATCCAGCGAGGGTGGTGGGGTATCGGGGTGATTCTAAATAGAAATGTCACTGACATTTCCCAAAATTTCTTGTACATATTCTGCAAAATAAAGTGGTAAAGTTATAAGCTCATATTCAATTTCATGTGTAGTTCCATCTGTGGCTATGACCTTGTGTTTTAAATTTTCAAACTTTGGCATTTCCAAACAAAATTTCACCGCTTGTTTTGCTTTTTTTTCATAGATAAATTGATGGA
>CAZFSQ010000260.1:0-4055 GCA_964521975.1 uncultured Oligoflexales bacterium
CGTCGTTACTCCTCACTCGCAATGCTCATTTATCTTAAATAAACTCCGCTTGCTCGCGTCGTCGTGCCTAGAATCTAACCCTTTTGCAACACGCTCATTAAGAGCTTTTTTGAGGTGAGAATCTTCTTCTGCTTTTTTTAATTCTGCACAAATTTTTTTAAGCCTTACAGGCAAAAGTGATTTGAGCCTGCGAGCGACTTGCCTTCCCTCAATCATCTCAAGACCTAGAGTTTTGATGTCGTGAATTAAATGGTGCATTTAGCGAATAATCTGATTTAAATAAGTATCCAACAACTTCTTATCATCTGATTCTAATTCTACACGTCTTACTTCATCTAGTATATCTTCGCGATACTTCTTGTCCACTTCATACTCACGTTTTAAATTGACATCACCACCGACAATATTCTTACCATAATAATTGTCCCCAGAAACTCGTCGGCGTCGCCCACGTGACGTCTGCCTTTCTTTTTCTTTTGAAGCGTCTTCTTGGGCTTGACGCAAAAGCCTTCCTGCTAAATCAGAACTTGATTCAGAAAGTTGGAAATTATTTTGATCCCCGGCCGAAATATTTTGATCCATTGCTTCGATTGCATATTTTAATCGCTCTCCTGCAAGAGGGCTTAAACTTCGCAACTGTCCTTCGAGTTGGCGAGTTTCTTTCTCGTTGGAATTTTGTTTCATCTTGGTTACAGGCCATTTCTCTTCTAATACTTTTGAATCTTTTTGTGAGGCTTGGTCCAATGACTGTGAAATTTCTCCTTGGCGTTTTTGCAGTTCTTTTAACGTTTCTTTGGCAGAGGATAATCCTTCCATTCTTTTTTCTTCTGTTTTTCTAAAAAATTCATCTTCCTTTTTTTCTAATGCCTCAATCCACTCGCGGTATTGATTGGTAACGCTTGATAAATCAGCTAATTTTTTTTGCTTAGAATTTCTATCAAAAGAAAGTTCATTCCAATTCTTTATTATTTTTTTTTGTTCAACTATTTCATGTGTGCTGGGTGGAGAAAAATCTTTCCCCAAACGATCGGTGCGTAATTTCCATCTCTTGTGTCTTTCCGTTAAAAACTCTTTGACCTGTTTTTGCATTCGCTGGCTTAAAGGTTTGGATAGTTCTGGATCGCTTTCTATTTGTCGAGAAAACGCACGGGAGGAGACAAAAAAATCACGATCACGCTCGCGATCATCGAGAATTTCATGCTCAAATAAAAATTGATTCATTTTGTCTGATAAATTTAAAATCTTCTCCCAATCTTTTTCCCCGTCGATGGAATTAATTTGCATGTCAAAAAATTCCCATTGATTGCGGTCATAATCATCAAAATAAGGAGAGCGTCTTGCGGATTGGTGAGCCTTTGCAAAGTTTTCTTTAGTTTCTTGGAGTTTTTCAAGTTGATGATCTTCGATCATTTGATCGAGATGCGATTTAACGGTGCTCAGTTTTGCTAGGGACTCACGATAACGCCCATAAGAACTCACAACAGTTAACGAAATGGGATTAGAATACCCGATGAGAGATTCTGGTTGTGAACGATCATGAACCTCAGCAACAAGTTCGATTTCTTCTTGATCTTCTTCAATATAGTTTTCAAATAAAATAGAATGCGGTTGTGTAATTTTTTTTAAATGATGATCCATAATTTCCAAAACCAATTCTTTTTTTTCGCCTTGTTTACGATGGAGCTGTAGGTAAATGAAATGAAGTGGCTGATCTCCTTCCGCTGATATCGCGAGTTCAAAGGGGTCCGAATCGGACCATGCTTCGTCGGGTAATGTTTGCGATACGGCTGAAAGCTGGACTTTGGGGGTGGGTTTTTCAATGACATTAAATTGCAAAAGTGCTTGAGAAGAAAAAAAGGGCAAAAACAATTCTCCTGATTGTGTAACTGAAAACTTGATGGATCGCATCGAATTATTTTCATCATTTTCTTTGTGCAGTTGAAATTTTTTAGAGAAAGATTCAGAACGTAATTCAATATAATGTTCCGTAGAATTATTTTTTAAAAAATTTTCCGGGACAGTTAATTCCAATAAATTTTCACTGAGTAGTGAAATATTATGGGTGCTCCTAGTTGATAAATTATACTCTGTAGGTTTTTCTTTATCAGACATGCCTTCGAGAATGCTTAATTTTGGGGAAGTGGAAAAAAAAGAAAACCCCAGTTTAGCAAAGGAAATTTGTAATTCAGTGAAGATAAAGTCGTTTTGAAGAGTTAATATTCCTGAAGCAAAAACCCAAACAAGTAATGTCCAAGATTTTAATCTACTTTTTACTTTGTTTTTATCTTGGATAATTTTTTCGATACTCGAATGAACTTGGGATGCGTTTTTAGGAGTATAAGGATCAAGAAGAGCATTTTCGTTCAGCATATCAAAAAGCAGCGGAAAGTTTTTCTCTAATCCTAACCGTGATTTTTTCAATAGATAGATGGAGTAAAGAACAAGAAAAAAACAGAAACAATAGAGGATAATAGAGGGGGTTTGTCCAAAAATTTGAGTTAATGTCATGGCCAGTAAATAAAATAAAAAACTGCCAATAAAAAAATCGATGACTGCATTTAAAAAAGTAAGGTTATTCATTAGGGATTTTTATTTTCACAGAGAGAAAATATTAAACTTTTAATTTTTTCTATGGATGCAGGACTTTCAAAATACATGTGATGACCTGTATCTTCACAAATAATAACCTGTGAAGACTGAAGAGGTCCGTAAGTATAGATTTCATCTTGTCCTGGAATGATGATTTTTGTTTTTTGCATGAGAGTAGAATTACTGAGTAATGCAATAGATTGCTCCATCACTTTAATAATTTCAGAGGCAAATAAATTGGTCATCTTGGGTGCTTTATGAAAAGATTTTCCAGGCAGGCGATACATTTTATCCAGTAATTGAGCGTCTCCTGTTTGGGGTCGCAATTTTTTCCATAACTTTTGCGTAGGAAAAATTTCTTTTAAAAAATGGATCAACATTTTTGTCGATTTTTTAAGGGGTATCTTAAAACAAAATGCGGGTGCGGTTAGGATAAGTTGATTAACATAGTGCGAATAAGCGTGAGCAAATTTTAATGCAATTAAGGCACCGATGCCATGCCCTATGACAATAGGTTTAAGCCCACCTTCGATATGTTTAATCCAAGCAATAATTTGGAGGAGGTCTGTTACGAGAGCATCAAAAGATGGTGTATGACCCAAACGACGACCGGAACGACCGTGCCCCCTGAGATCAAATCCATACACGCTCACTTTGTTTTTTCGTAAGCTATTAGCAAAGTCGCGATATAAACTGATATGCTCACCAAAATCATGAACGATTAAAAAAGGAGACTGTTCACTTGCGAGATGCCGCCAGCCTTTTAAATAAATGGCTGTTCCTGTGTGATCGACTTGGCAAGAAAAAGCGATATTCTCTAAATCTCCGTCGCGATCTTGCTCAATCGGGTGAACTTCTGTAGGCTTTCTCCGCTCTAGTTTTTCATTGACAGCATAAAGATCAAATTCGCCTGTATTGTTCTCGTTCATGAAATTTGTAGACGACATACTCTATTCTTTTCTAATAAATCGGATGGGTTTTACATTCTGTTCTAAATTAATTTCAATCCAATCAATTTTTTCATCGGTTTGATGAAAAATAAATTGATAAATAGAATATTCATATTTAAATATTTTGCCATCATCTGTCTTCATGGGGATTATAGCAAATAAGGGAAGTTTGTTGAGTGTTAATAAAATTGATCTTTCATTATCCAAAATTTTAACATTTAATTTTTCATATCCAGGATGATAAAAATTGCCCTCGAATGGAGTAAGTGATTCTGGAGTTTTTCCCTCCGGATTGGGGATTGGAGGTTGGCTAGGTAAGTCATTTTTAAATTTTTCTGCCCAATTAATTTCTTCTTTATCTAAAAACAAATCAGACAAAGTTAAAGTAATAGTTTGAGGAGAAAGATCACCCCCATTGGTCAGAATAACCACACCTAATTCATTTTCAGGAAAGTAAGAAACATCGGTAAGATGACCATCAAGACCGCCGCTGTGCGTGATCATCTTTTCTGCGCG
>CAZFSQ010000261.1:0-4055 GCA_964521975.1 uncultured Oligoflexales bacterium
GCTTGCAGCTAAACTAATTCAAGAATTTAATCGAATATTCATCCGGAAACTTCGGGATTTTGCTATATCTAAAAACGTTACCCCTTTGTCATATTCTTTTTTAGAACCATCAGGCAATTCAATTTGAAGCTGCATAAAAAAATAACTTTCATTACTTTAGAAATAATTTTTCTTTGGTAAAAATTTTATCTTATATGCTAGAATTGTACATTAACTTTTTAAAAAGTAATTCTAAGGAGAAAACTTTTATGTCAGGAAAAAATACTTTAAGCGTTAAAGATGAAAATTTCGATGAAATGGTTTTAAAATCCGACACCCCGGTCCTTGTTGATTTTTGGGCACCTTGGTGTGGGCCTTGCGTTGCTATTGGCCCCATGATTGATGAACTCTCCAACGAATATGCTGGAAAAGTCAAAGTCATGAAGATGAATGTGGATGAAAATGCTCACGCACCAGCAACCTATGGCGTTCGTTCGATTCCCTATTTAGCAATGTTTAAAAACGGCAAGGTCGTTGATTCGATCGTTGGTGCTCAGCCCAAAGCTAAACTAAAAGATATGTTTGAACGCTCTTTATCTTAAGAAGAATTTGTTTTTGAAAAAAATTATTTCTATAATCCCCGGTGAAGAAAATTTAATAGCTGGAGTTGATGAGGTTGGTCGCGGTTGTCTTGCTGGACCTGTCGTATCTGCTGCTTTAATCATTGATTTTTCAAAATGGGAACAACTATCGAGTGACGAAAAAATTCTCATTCAAGATTCAAAAAAATTAACTCTCGAAAAAAGGCTGAGAGCAAAAAAAATCATCGAAAAAATTCAACTTACTTCTGCATTGGGAATGGCTACTGTAGACGAAATTGATGAATTGAATATTTTACAAGCTTCTTTTTTAGCAATGCGACGAGCCCTAGAAAAGCTCTCGCTAAAGCCAAAAGAAGTTTGGGTGGACGGACATTTAAAAATTCCTTTATTAAATATTTCCCAAAAACCTATCGTCAAAGGAGATCAAACATCTCTCAGTATTGCCGGAGCATCCATTTTAGCTAAAGTTTTTCGTGATGCGTGGATGATAGATTTAAGCGAAAAGTATCCTCAGTATCATTTTTATCAACATGTAGGTTATGGGACGAAAAAGCATCTCAATGTCATCAAAGAAATTGGTATTTGTCCCGAACACCGAAAAAGTTTTGGTTTATGTTCGTCTTTCCGATTGAACTAAACTTAGTAAAACAGCGAAAATTAAAAACGCACATAAAATAAAAAAGGTTGGCCGAATAAAAAACGATAACATCACAAGAGTCGGAAGGGTTAGAAAAAACAAAAACAAAACAGTTGTTATACCGAGGGAAATTAAAACCCAGCCTGAAACCAAAAAAGATAAAATAAACCACACCATATTTTTTGGAAGATGATAACTTGAAAAAATTCCATCCACCCAAAATTGAAAATTTTCTAAATTAAATAAAATAAGAAAAAGAGAACTCATCGCCAGATAACTTAAATAGGTAATTAACGTTTTTCTTTTTCTTGATAATTCTCTTAAGCCCATACCCAAACGAACATCTCCGATGAGTGTTAAAACTAAAAGACTGGAAAATAAATTCAAAAACCCAAAAGAATTGTCTAAAAAATTTCCTACAAAATAATATTTGAACGTAATTAACATTAAAAAAATAAGTGAAAAATAATTTGCATAATATCTAAAAAACAAAATGGGCGTCATGCCTAAAAGTAAAATTATTTCTTTACTTGATAAAAAGTCACGCAAAAATAAAAACTCTGGAATGTTCTTTGTCTTAAAAAATAAATTAGCTAATAGCAAAAAAATAATATTAATAAGAGAAAGATAACTTAATCCCGTCACCCAAAAACGAACCCCAGCATAAAGGATTTTCTTTAAATCTTTATTAAAAAAACTTATAAAAAATAATATTAAACTAGCGATTAAAAGAATTTTCACGCGAAGGGTCCTTTCAACTCAATGAATAAGCAATTTTCATTCCATAAAAATCATGAATAATCTCAATTATTACAAACGCAAATAGAAGAAACTGTCCAACCTTTAGACAGTTTTGTTATAGGAAAAACAAACTCTCTGTTTAATGAGTGATAGGTAAAAAAATCCGGTTTTGTCTAAAAATTTTCTGCTCATTGTGTTCTTCAAGCAATCATTTGAGAATGGATTAAAGAATTTTATTTCACGACCGATAAAGTTTCTTGAAGAGGTTTTTTAATTTTATAACTTTTTTCAAAGGAGGAAAAAATGAAACGACGATGGAAAGGAACCATCTTCATTGCTTTCATCTATTTCTTCTCTCATCTCGGATTCTGGGGTTGCTCTTCAGCCCAATCCGAAGGAGATGAAGATTTAGAGAGTAGTGAAGAATCCTCTGAAAACACGGACGAGGGCGAAGGAAACGAGTCCGCTGATTCTCAGGGGGAGGAGACGTCTGAAAATGCGTCTTCAGAAACAAATGAAGCAACGAATGATGCTTCTAACGCCGCAGGTGAAAACCCAGCAGCTCAACAACAAAACGACTTGCAAGAAATTATCTCTGAAGTCAATGAAAACATGGGTCAAGACCCAGCAGCTCAGCAAGCTGAGGCAGCTCCGACATCTAATGTTGCTCCCGTTGATACCTCTGTAACGCAATCTCCGACGATTGCCACAGAAACAACTCAAGCAAGTGAAGATGTGATCGGAGATGGAGCTTCAACGATTGGTTTACCTGAATTTGGATCTAAGATGCCTTATCAAATTCAAAAAGGTGAATCTTTAGCTAAAATTGCCAAAAAGATTTATGGCAACGCAGCTCGTTGGAAAGACATCGCTGAAATCTCTGGAATCTCAAAACCCAATCGCATTTACCCAGGACAAGTGATCTATTATCAATTAACACAACAGTCACTTGAATTCGCTAAACGATATGAATCAGTTCCTCGCGAAGAATTCATTGTAAAACAAGGTGACACTCTTTCTAAAATCGCAACTCAACTCTACGGTTCTACTGGAATGTGGCGAACACTGTGGAAAAATAACGAAGATGTAAATAACCCTGATCGCATTAAAGTCGGTCAAGTTATTAGCTATCCAGAACCTAAAGCGTACCAAGCAGCCCTTGAAAGTTTATCAACCTATTCCGTTTCTGATCTCTCACTAGAAGATCAAAACACTGACATTGAAAATGGTTTTGAATTATCTGACAATATACAGTTTGAAAATCCTAGTATTGGATTTTGGACTGTGGTGACAAACTTTTTCCAGGTTTAATTTAAAAAGAAAAAACGAATTTACCGAGAATTATTTTTATTTACTAAAAACGACTAACGATGAAAACTAAAGATTTCGAGAGCAAAAGACGAGAGTAAAAGAATTAGATTTTTGTTTAAGTAAAGTCTTAGGTTTTCTTGATTAGCTTGATGAGATTGACTAGGCAATACCCTCAAACAACTTCCCCATCAACAACTTCTCCAATTTGTATAGACTGAATAGTCACCTTAGCGATTAAACAACTTTGCATAGTCGTGTATAGCCTGTGTATAGGTCTCCACCGTCCCTAAGTCTGACCAATAACCTTGATGCAAATAAATCCCGACCTCTTTTTTTTCTTCCATCATTTTTCGGTAAATATCAATGATTGAAAAAAAATGCGGTTGCTTTGGAACATGTTTAATAAAAGAAGAATCCAGCAAATGAATCCCCGTAAAAATTCCTTTCCTAAATTTATCTCCTGTAATATCTCCATCAATTTGAACAAGTTTATCTCCTTGAAACCAAATTGGCGTAAATTTTGATTCAAGATTTTCAATACACACCATCGTAGCAACAGACTTATTTTTTTTATGAAACGAAATAAATTTATTAAAGTCTAAATCAGAAAGAACATCTCCGTTATGAATCATTAGGCTTTCATTTTCTAACCAAGGCAAAATATTTGAAACAGCTCCACCTGTACCTAAAATTTCTTTTTCAAAAAAAACATTAACTCCAGAGTATTTTTCTTTAAGAAAGTTTTCGATTTTTTCACTTAGATAATGGGTATTAACAGCAATATT
>CAZFSQ010000262.1:0-4054 GCA_964521975.1 uncultured Oligoflexales bacterium
GCTTGCAGCTAAACTAATTCAAGAATTTAATCGAATATTCATCCGGAAACTTCGGTCCGTTTAGATTTGAATTTGCTTATCCGTATAAAGATGGCAAACTAGGGGATATGGTTCCAGTGTTTTCGATAGGATATTAACTTAATGTCATGCCCAACGAACGAAGTGAGTTGATTCCACGAGCCGGAGAGTGGAGAGGCATCTTAAAGGAAAGGGCTTTATTTATGTTTAAATTTTTATTTAGTTTTTCTTTGCTATTTTTATATTCAAATTATTCTAAAGCCTATAGCCAAGGAAAAGATGTAGTGACCGTCGCTACAGAGGTTAAACAAGAAAGAAAATATGGAATTATAGATATTCAGGCAGTGATCCTAAATGTTGAAGAAGGAAAAAAAGCTCGCAGCGATCTTGAAAAAGAAATTAAAGGTAAAGAAGGTGAGCTTAAGAAAAAACGTGATGAGTTAGAAAAGTTAAATCAAGATTGGCAAAAGCAAGCAGCTCTTTTATCAGAATCAGCTCGGATGCAAAAACAGCAAGAGTTTCAAGAAAAATTTCTTAGTTTGAGAAACTCTGAAATGGAATTTCAAAATGAAATTAAGAAAAAAGAACAGCAAGCCACACAAAATATCGCTCATAAAGTTGCGATGATGGTGGAGAAGCGATCTAAAGAAATGGGTCTTGAAGTTGTGTTTGAATCAAACTCCGCAGGGCTTCTCTATTTAAAAGATCCTGTTGATTTGACACCGGACATTGTTAAAAACTATGAAGCAGAACAAAAAACGGCGAAGGCTGACGATAAAGCTAAAAAAGATAAAAAATAAAAACTCTCTGTGAATATGACAAAATTTTCTTTACCACTTTCGCGTACTGACATTGAAAAATGTATTCCCCATCGCGATCCCTTTTTATTGATTGATCAAATTGTAGAATTAAAGCCACCTGAAAAAATTGTGGCTATCAAAAATGTGTCTCTTGAAAAAGATGTTTTTCTTAAAGGGCATTTTCCTGGAAATCCTGTCATGCCAGGTGTTCTAATGATTGAGGGGATGGCTCAAGCGGCTGGGGTCTTGGGATATTATTCATTAGAGGGTGGGGCGAGTTCCACTTTACTCACAGAAATTACACAAGCAAGATTTAAAAAAATGGTGACTCCGAAAGAAGTATTGCATTATGAAATTAATTGCACGAAATCACGCAAAGGTTTTTTTTGGTTTGATGGTGTCGCAAAATCGGGAGAAGAAATTGTTGCTACGGCAAGTTTTTCTGCTCGTTTAACATAATAGGACAATGAAATAAAAATGAAAAAACATTATCCACCCAATATTCACTCGACAGCACTGGTTCATGATGATGCAAATATTCATAGTACAGCCGTGGTAGGGCCTTACTGTATTATTGGACCAAAAGTTGTTTTAAATAAAGATGTGGTGGTTAAAGCCCATGCGATGGTGGAAGGAAAAACGCAGGTGGGTGAGGGGACCGTTATTTATTCATTTGCAACGGTGGGTTCTCGTCCGCAGGATTTAAAATATAAAGGTGAAGAAACGGAACTTATTATTGGTGAAAGAAATCAAATTCGCGAATACGCGAACATCTCCATTGGCACAGATGGTGGGGGTGGAATCACCCGAATTGGTAGCGATAATTTATTTATGGTTTATAGCCATGTGGCTCATGATTGTATCATCGGTAATTATTGTATCTTTGCCAACGCAGTTGCCCTCGCTGGGCATGTCACGGTTGAAGATGGAGCGGTTATTGGTGGTTTAGCAGCGGTCCATCAGTTCACCCGTATTGGGCAAAAATCTATGACTGCCGGTGGAGCGATTGTTGTTCAAGATATTCCTCCTTATTGCATGGTCCAAGGAGATCGTGCTCGACCGAACGGATTAAATCTTATTGGTATGAAGCGAAGCGGGATGTCTTCTGAGAAGATCAGTGCGGTCAAAGAAATGTATCGCCTGCTTTATCGTGAAAATTTAACCCTTGAAGAATCTTGCAACGCGATTCGTGAAACTGTTCCTGATATCTTGGAACGAAAAATATTTTTAGATTTTTTAATGAAAAGCGAACGGGGAATTTGTCGATAGTCTAAAACTTAAAAATTGTATTTATTTAATTTTTTGTACTAAAAAATCATACGGGATATTTCCATCACCTGTTGAATATGAGTAACTTAAATAATAGTAACCATCTTGGTTTCCATCAATTGTTCCATTAAACCAAGAGTTTTTTATCATAGGTATCTTGTTTATCTCTGTATTCTTTTGTAACTGTCCTTCGGAAGTTATTTCCGCAAAATAAACTTCTTCAAAATTATTTGGGATATTCGTTTCTTTATTAAATGTTCTTTTATTATAGATAAAGCCAATATTGCCATTTTCATTTTGATAAAAATTATTAATGTAAAGAATAGCTCCTTCTTCCTTAAATTCTTTTTCAAAAATAACCTCACCCTTAGAATTGAGCTTAGTTATTATAAAGCAATACCAATCTATAGAATTTCTATATTCATGAATCTGATTTAAGATAATAGAATCTCCATTATGTAATATTTTTCCATCGAGTGGATAGAGGCGTACAGAAGTTGAAGTTTTATATGGGGTAGGTTCATACTTCCATAAAATATTTCTATCTAGACCTCTTTTAGCAGTATAGTAGTGATTACTTCTAATGTCGGAGGCTCTATAAATTATTCCGTTTTGATTCGCATTAAATATATGCAGCTGTGATTCTGGAACATGCGGAGCAGCTTTTAAATCAGAAACAAATTTCCCATTTCGATTTAAAATTGCAGCCATCCAATGCTTATAGATAATAAAAAGCTGATTGGGTTTTATAAAAAACAAGGGATAAGCCGGTGAACCAAAGTTTCCTTTTTGCTCCCAACGAAATTCTCCATTATCACTATATGAAAGTAAAACCCCAGTGGAAGAATTATTGTTAGAAGTACCTTCTAAATGAAAATAAATATTTCCTGTTAAATCTAAAACAGGTTGTTCATTCCACAAAATTTTATAGGATGAATCTAATTTTTTTTCCCAAATCGCTTCACCGTATTCATCAAACTTTTTGATTTTTAAATCTTCCGACAAATTGCCGCAAGTATAGATCAAAATTATTTCACCATATGGGTTAAACATGATATTTTTTTTGTTGAGAGAAAAATAATTACAAAAGCGATCTATGGGAGATCGCCAGATCAAATTTTTTTCAGCATCATACTTATATATGTCATTAGAGCCTCCCAATGTACTGGTATGAAATAAAAAGACATTGGAATCTTTATCAAGAGTGATAAAGGATGTCTGAGAAACATCTGAGAAGTTGTTTAATTCCCATTTTATCTCGATGTCCTCAGGTTCTGGATTAGCGAAAAGATTGTTGAGTGAAAAAACAATGGAAAATAAGAAAATAGATTTATAATTTTTAAGCATACCCCGTCCTTATTTTTTTTTTACTAAAATTGTTACTGCTATTACGTTAACAAATAAAAATAGTTTTTCAAATATTTATTAATAGCTTCAATTTGTGACCATAAATAAACTAGAAACACAAAACAATACCGGGAGCAGGTTCGATTTTAATATTTTTCTATTAAAATTAAAAAATATTCTAAATTTAATTTTATAAATTCTAACTAGATCATTTTGGCATAGTTCCTGCTAACTAATCATTTATTAAAGGAGGAACACATATCATGGTTCAGAATTCGATTGATGCAATTTTAATTGAGAATGACGTTTGGGTGCAAAGTTTGTGGCAGGAAAGTTTTGAGCGGCATAGAAAAAATATCGAAATCTTTTCTAGTCCCGAAGAATTTGAAGAAAAACATGAAGGAACATTACAGACTGGAGAATTGAAATTTACTCCCTTCTTCATTGACTCCAATTTGGGCGAAGGAAATAAGACAGGAGAAATTTACGCCAAAGAACTTTATCAGCAAGGGAATTCGATTCTATTTTTAACGACAAGTTATGCAATAAGAGATTTCAAAGATTATTATTTTCTTGTCGGAGTGATTGATAAAAACCCTCCGCAGTGGTTACTGGAAAAT
>CAZFSQ010000263.1:0-4045 GCA_964521975.1 uncultured Oligoflexales bacterium
ATAAAATAATACAGTTTAAAAAGCCAACACATTTAGAATTTCATTATATTCGCGTAACTTCAGACTGTGGCCATGGTGCAACTTTTGTAATTAAAAAATGTCCTAACATAAAGTCCAAAATTTTATTTAGCAAAAAATATCCACCAGGATTGCAGAAAACATATGATGGAAAATTTGATGCACCCGCTGGATATTTACAAATTATTTTTCATACTTCTAGCGGGCCAGCAAGTTGTGCCGGTGCTCCACCTGTTGATGTCGATATGTATAAAAAAGGTGGAGTTTATTTTAAGTTTTAAATTCTTTGAATATATATCTTCTCAAATTTGTTTGATTATCAAGATAATTTATTACCAATTCATGCGTCAGAGTTTTCGACTCTAAAATTTTTGGAGACTGCGACAACCACTCCACAAATATTCCACTTATCACTTGATCATCATAATTTGATAAATCAAGTTCTGTTCTCTGATCTAAGCGATAACAATCTAAGTGTAAGAATAATTGTTGATTGGAAGAAAAAGATCCCCAGGCACTCCTCCCTTCGGGAGTCGTTGGGGATGACAGATACTCCTGCACAATCGCAAACGTCGGAGAATTTACTGGTAAATGTTTCGGATAACCTAAGCTCTGCAATAAATATTTTACTAGAGTTGTCTTTCCTGTACCCAATTCACCTTTTAGCGATAAAATAAAACACTTCTCTTTTAAGAGTTCTTCTGTGATCTTTTTTACTCCCTCTTTTTTTAATTCTTCAAGAGTCCAGATTTTTTCAAAGAGAATTGGCATGAATATTATTGACAGATGCCCAGGCACTCCTCTCGCTTTGCGAGAGTCGTTGGGCATGACAGGTTTTTGTATGGGCAATATTTTGAATCGTTGAGTAAAGATTTCATTTCGACAATGGAATCTTTTAAACCACAAAATATAGAACGAGCAATAATAGCATGGCCGATATTCGCTTCCTCGGCATAAGGAATTAATTGCAACCAATGGGCGTTTTCATAATTGAGTCCATGACCAAAATGCACTTGCATTTTTTCTTGATGTGTCTGTCGAGCGGCACTAATAAAAGGCTTGAGGAGAAGATATTTTTCATGATCTGTTTTGGCATGATGAAACTTCTGACAAAAATCACCTGTATGAAATTCTAAAGCATCCACTTCAAGTTCTTTAGCTTTTTTTACAATTTCTTCTTTTGCCTCAACAAACAACGAAACACGAATATCTTTTTCTTTCAGCAGCGATATATGTCTTTTAAGTTTTTCTGCATTTTGTATTAAATCTAATCCACCTTCCGTCGTTCTTTCCTCTCGCTTTTCTGGAACTAAACAAACAAAAGCAGGTTTCACTTTGCAGGCAATCGAAATCATTTCATCCGTGCTACCCATTTCAAAATTTAATGGAATTGAAATACTTTGTTTCAATCGCTCCACATCTAAATCACGAATGTGCCGACGATCTTCTCGTAGATGGAATGTAATATTATCAGCTCCCGATAACTCAGCTAATTGAGCACCAAACACCGGATCAGGATAAGATTCATCTCGGACATTTCGGAGAGTTGCGATGTGATCAATATTGATACCAAGGCGGATCATAATTTTACGCGATTGTATCTTGTTGGTATTGAGCCAGATTCTTTTTAAGCTGATCTACAATATCATCTAAAATATTTTCAATTTTATTTTCATCGGTCCCTTCCACCATAATACGAGCAAGACTCTCTGTACCTGAATAGCGAAATAAAACGCGACCTTTTCCATCTAATTCTTTTTCATACTTCGACAAAACTTTTTCAAACTTCGGCATCTCTCGCACGGGAATTTTTTTCTGCACTTCAATATTGATCATTTTTTGCGGCAAAGCATCCATACATTGTTTTAAATCAGAAATATTCTTCCCCTCTTCAATAATAATTTCTAACAATTTGAGAGCTGCTAATAAACCATCACCCGTCGTGGAACTATCTCTAAAAATGAGATGCCCTGATTGTTCTCCTCCCAAGTTATATCCACCACGAACCATTTCTTCCATGACATAACGGTCTCCTACTTTGGTTCGCACCACTTTACCACCCATTGAGTTCATCGCAATATCGAGACCCATGTTACTCAGCACAGTCGAAACCACTGTATTATTTTTTAATGTCCCTTTTTTAATCATCGTCGTTCCACAAATGGCTAATATCTGATCACCATCAACAATCTGGCCTTTACTATCTACGACAACAATTCGATCCGCATCACCATCAAAGGCCAAACCAATATCTGCTTTATATAACTGGACCTGTTCTTTTAACCTTGCCGGATATAATGCTCCACACTCTTTATTGATATTTGTTCCGTTCGGTTCTACCCCAATTAAAAAAACTTCCGCACCGAGTTCAGAAAAAACTTTCGGTGCTACTTTGTAGGATGCCCCATTCGCACAATCGAGGACAATTCTTAGCCCTTCTAAGGTTAAATGTTTTGGAAACTGCTCCTTCAAAAATACAGCATACTGGCCAATCGCATCATCAATACGTCGTGCTCGACCAATGCCATCGCGAGTTAATAAATGTGAAGAGATATCCGACTGTGTTAGCATCGCCTCTAATTTATCTTCTTCTTCATCGGGAAGTTTATAACCATTCGCGGAAAATATTTTAATACCATTATCATGAAATGGATTATGAGAAGCCGATAAAACAATTCCTGCACAAGCCCTCATCCCACGTGTTAAATAAGCAATTCCAGGCGTTGGTAACGGCCCCAAAAACGCCACATCAACCCCAACACTACAAATCCCTGATGCCAATGCTTGCTCTAACATATATCCACTCAGCCTTGTATCTTTGCCAATTAAAATTCGAGGATGAGGATAGCGATCTTTAAAATAAACCCCAATCACTTGCCCTAGTTTTAAGATCAACTCAGGCGACATGGGATAAACATTAGCCATACCGCGAATCCCATCTGTACCAAATAATCTATTTGAACTCATTTCTTCCTCACTTGACAAATAAAATTAGTCGATCTTCTTTTGATTGTAAAGTTCTACCGCAACATTCTCAGGAAAGGTTTCAATTAAAACAGTATCCGGTGGAATTTTAATCTGAACTGATTTTTCATATTTCCCTGGCTGTATATTTCTTAAATCAACAAATGCCTGCACATCTGAGGAACGAATAAAGCTCAAAACCCCCGGCGTACCTTGTATAACTACCGTAATATATTTTGGCCGAATATCAGCAAGATGCTCGTTGCCAGAAGCTTCGATAGCAATATTAGAAAAACGGCGATTGATTTTTCTTTCACCGATTTGCACATTCACTTTAACGGTTTCCTGAGCAAAAGCTAAAGAACTATCTGCTCCCTTTGTAGCCAATGGGACTTCGATACTTTTACTCTGCTGTAATCCATCAATATCAATTGTCTCTGTATAAATTTCTTTTAATTTTAAGATCTCACTTTTCGCTCCCGTCACGACAATCGAACTGGGTTCCATTTGAACCTTTTCAATCGAAAAAGACTCCGCAGGAATGCCTTGTGTTACCTCTTTAATCGGAATATTTTTACTATAAACTTCATCAACAGAAACATTCACATAAGGATCATGAACAATTAATTCCACACGGTCATCCCAATTTTTAAAATGCTCTTTACCAATTCGCAGACGATATTTTTTGATGGCTCGTTCAGTAATGTAGAGATCAGCCTCTAAAATCCCTGATACATATTCACCCAATAAAAGACGAGAGCCTTTAAGAGTAACATCTTTAAGTTTAATTCCCTCTCCTGCAACAATATACCCTTCAGGCACGTGAACCGTAATAGAAGCTCGCCGATCAATTTCAAGAATTTCTCCGCTCTGCACCAGATACCACGTTAAAAATGAGAGTAATAATGCAGAGATTTTATATCTCAAATTGTGAATGAAAATGCGATGTAGGATAGAACCTATCACAGCTAATTAGTCCTCTTTCTTGTCAATGAACGAATTTTATTCAAAATATTTTTACGCCAAATCACAGGACGGTAAATGATGTTTTCTTCTTGATTTA
>CAZFSQ010000264.1:0-4030 GCA_964521975.1 uncultured Oligoflexales bacterium
TTTATAGAAAAGGAGATGTTTTCTATTTTCATCTCTTACCGCATATGATGCTCAATATTTTACCTGGGCGATTGCAAATAAATCAGGTGGTTCCTGTGACAAGGAATAGATGTAAAGTGATTTTTGATTTTTTTTATACAATAGATTATCCAGAAGAGTTGAAAATAAAAGATCTGGAATTTTCTGATCTTGTACAAAAAGAAGATATTGAAGTTTGCGAAGTTTTACAAAAAAACATAGAAAGAAAAATATTTTCACGGCCCGCCATTCTTTCATATACAGAAGAAAAAATATTATCTGATTTTCATTCGGGATATCTTAATTGGATGAATATTTCTTCCTAAAATCCCAAGGCATTTCTATGGGTTTTCCTAGTTTGTTTTTTTCATTCCAAATACCTAACTTATTTCTTTGAGCAGAGCTTTCGCATGTTGAATACAAATTTAAATCTAAAATTTTTGCATTTATTTTTTTATAAATAAACGCATATCCCGAACAAATCATTTTGAGTCCGATATTTTCTTTCCCCAAAAAAATTTCAACGAGTGACCTTTTGTAGGGGTCAAAACCGTAATATTTAAGCGTTACTTTTTTATTTTGAATTTTTTGATTGAGAAATATTTTTGCATCATTGCCGAAATATTGGCCCGCTGATTTTTTGTGTTCTACTTCTGGGGCATCAATTCCAATGATTCGCACAACAAACGAAACACCGGAGACGGTTTTTAGTGTGCAGGTATCGCCATCGTTACAATACTCAACGACAAAAAATTCTTCAGGATTTTTAAAGTGACAAGAAAAAATTAAGGAGGAAATTAAAATGAAGCTTTTCATAGAAAATTAAAATAGCAGAAGAGAGGTAAAAAGTAGTATGACATTTCTGTGATTGATGGCCCCGTTGTCATACCCAATGATGAACGCATTGAGGAATGCCGGGGTATCTTTATTTTTTCCCTAGAAATTTTGGATAACTTTTATTACCGCTATATGACATCCCCAAAGAAATTCTATAATCAGGCGAACCAAACCCTGAACCAATACCGCGACCAATTTGAGACATGAGGTGAAGATTTTTATTAAGCGGCGAAAATTTCCCTCCAAAATTAATTTCCGAAGGATTTAATTCATTGAAAGATATATCTGAAAGTGAATAAAAACTTGCACGAAAAGAAGTATCCACAACAAATTGAGAATTGAGTTGATAACCGACTGCAAGACTCTCTATAAATTGCTCGCGAAGGCGAATATCTTGACCAGCACGATTATCATGAAGGGAAACTTCAGAGGATCGGAAAGTATAACCGGAATTAAAAGACCATAAGAAGCGGTCACTATTTCCAGATAGAATAAAAAATATTCCAGGATTAAAGTTTCCATCGCTTTGCAAATATTCCTGAGAACCTAGAGGAAGAATAATAATGGGTTTTATCCCAAGTCCCCAATATTTTTTTTCAATTGCGTGGTATTTAATTCCAAGTTGGGCATCCGAGAGCTTAAACGCTTTTTGTTCGTGGATAATTTTATGAGTTTGGTCTCTATTGATTTCACCAACATAAACAAACGGGAGATCCAGTGATAAATCCATCTCAGAAAAAAATCCCCATTTAAATAAAAGATGATTTGTTAGCATTGAACTTGCGATAGATGTTTTGGGTTCATTTTTTTCATTCACAAGTTCAAGAGGGTTTTTAGCATAATCCATTTCAAGGCCGAATTGATATTCTCCTTGGATAATTTCTTTAGAAATTTCATTATTCGACAAACCAGAAAGAATCGGACGGTGATGATTGATATTGAGGGATTCACTTAAAAGTGGTTTAGCGAAAAATATGAAAGTGAGTAAAAACAAAATACTATTTAAAGGAAGAATAAATAATAGCGGAATAAAAAACAAAATAAGTGAAACTAAATAAAATTTTGAATGATCGTTTCCAACGACACCACAAGCAGGAGAACCGGACCCTCCTTGGAGTTTAAGTGGTTTTTTAAAATAATTTGGGCCAAAAAAACAACGCATTTCTTTATCAAGCATTTCCCCTGGACGCGGTTCAATGAGAGAGAGTTCTATTTCAAGAGGAATTTTTATTTCTTCTTTACTTGTTTTCAAATTTAATTCAAGAGCAAGATTTTTTTCGGAAGGTAAATCTTTAAGCAGCAAAGTTTTATCATCTTTACTAAAGCCACTTAAAAAACCACTTCCAGAAAAAGTAGTTCCGAAAGACTGAACAGGAATTATTTTATAATTATATTTTTTAATTTTATGGATGTTTTCAATTAAAGAACTGTCGGATAGTTTTAAAAGAGCACTTTCCTCTTTTTTATCTTTAAGCAAAGTTTTTAAAAAGTTTTCTCCTGAAATTAAATTAGCAGGCCATGTTTCTGGTTGATTGAGCGAAACTGTATTAGGACAATCCAGCGTGTTTTTTTTCTCACAAACATAGCTTTCGATAATGTCTTTATGCTCTATAGAATAGATTGGATTTTTAATTCCACTATGAATAAAAAAGATTGGTGAATCTGTAACAAATTTTTCTTGGATGTTTTTTTCGGCTTTATCATAAGCAGATTTTTTTAGATAAGCAGAAAAATCTTTTTCTTCTCCCACAAAAGATTTTCCCTCAGTAAAAAACAAAATAAGCGGTGGATTTTCATTTTTTTCAACAAGGCTTAAAGGAACATGAAGTTGCGAAGCAGATGACGCAGCCGTTGAGCTATAAATTCCTTCGGATTTATCTAAAAGAGTATTTAACATGTTTTTATTTTTACTCTCGGACATATCAAGCATAGGAACATAAACACAAGGAAACTCATCACCGACTTTTAAAGATACACCATCAAATTTTTTGCAATCTCCGATGGAGGAAAATAACACAAGAGAAATATTAAAAGTTGATTTTCCTTTTTTTTCTATCGCCAATTTCTCATATTCATTGATAATGTCTTTGACTTGTTGAGTTACAAGAGAACCAAGTTTTGAATTTTTTTCTTTGTCCCAACTCGCCATGATAGAGCTTTTATCAATAGCAATTAAAAGATCACGAGGATCATCAGATAAAGTTTTTTCTTCAAGACAGCTTATCGTTTTCAAGTTGAATTTATCATCTGCGACATTCCACTTATATTTAAGCGGAGATTTTGCCGAATCTTTTTTTAGACAGAAATTTTTATTAAGTCGAGCAAGGTCAGCTTCGCAGAAACTTTCGTCAGAAATGATTTGCGAGAAAGATAAAGAAGACAGAAACAAAGTGAATAAGCATAAAGCAACTGTATAAGTTTTAGCCAAGCTCATAGGCGACTCCCAGTGGGTTAATAAATAAAACCTAATAAATTCAATAGATTTTTAGAAGAAAAAAATCTTCTCAAATCCTGAAGTTTAAGAAAGCAGTTTAAATGCCATTGAATAACTGGCTTGTAAATTTTTTAGAAAAAATTTAGTAGATTAGTCTGTGGGGAGCGGAGTATGCGTAATTTCATCTTGAGCAATCCAGGTTACATCTGAAACGGCTACTTCGGAGATCCACTCTCCAGATCGTTGATCTCCTAGATTGCGGATCTCATTTGTGAGAGTTTTTCTAAAAGATTTTTCCTCACCAGGCCACTTAGGATAGATAAATATTTGACCAGAATCACGCGAAATCAAAATAATAGCTTTTTTGTCCTGACCAGTTTTTGTCTTCCAACGAAGTCCGATAGATGGGATGTCTCCTGGCAATATTAGAGAGTCAACAGGGATTGCAAATTCAACATGTGACTTATTAAAGAGCAAGGGTTCAGAACCAAATATTTGAAATAGAATAGAAAAACGCCCAACCTTTGCAGGATTATATTCTAAAGAAAAGTCTTCTAAATATTCGGTATATCTTGGTTGATATGGTTTAAAATGTGCTAAAAATTTTAATCCAGTAGAATTATAAAAAAAGTAAGAACCTTTTCTACTATCGTAGGAGGGTAATAAGTCTCTTAATTTTTGAGCTTCCGAGTAGAAGGACTGAAATTCTTTGGAGCGTCTCCCTGGGAGATTACCTTCCTC
>CAZFSQ010000265.1:0-4013 GCA_964521975.1 uncultured Oligoflexales bacterium
TGCACCACAATCAACAAATCACCATCGGAGTTTTGCATGGCTTTATTTTTCATACACTCATTCACCCAAAAAAGATGAATCGCTGATCCCATATTTTGCTGATATCCACCACATCCCATGAGAGTAAACCAACTTTGCGAAAAATCTTTTTTTTCTTTTATTTCAGGCATTGGATTCCATCGCAATTGCTCCGGTGAAATGGAATTCTCATTGAAAGGAGCTGGAATTAAACTTTTTTGTGCGACAGGAAAAAATTTTTCATGACGAATGGAGGGAACCATTTTATACATCCACGTTTTTAAATTTTCATGATTGAACGCACCAAAGGAACTGCCGTTGATTTGTTCTGGATAAAGTCCCAGAGGAGATTTTTGTGGACTATTTTGGTTTTTGGGTAAAGCACCTTCTACCGCTTCTGTTGAAAAATAATTGTTAAAACCTGTTTGATATTTTAATTCTGAATGAGTCATAAATTTAATTCCCCAACGTTGCATTACTTTTCACTATCCAATAATATCTTAACCATGAATCATGGATCTTCAGCAATTCAAATTCTTTATCGTGATGGAACTTTAATTCTTGAGGGTTTCAATCAACATAAGGATCAGGTGAATTTAAGTAGCAATATTTTGTATGACCCACGAACACAAAATTGGCGAAGTGCTGCCTATCAATATCAAGAAATTATTTCCATGCTCCAATCACAAAAACTTGATTATAGCGACACCGCACGCAAGTATGACAAAAAAGATTTTTCTCTGGTTAAACAAATTATTCCACGCACACATCAATTAGCTGCTTTAGAAGCATGGGATCAATCCCAACGTCGAGGAGTCATTTCTTTACCTACAGGAGCTGGGAAAACTATTTTAGCATTAATGGCTATTGAAAAAGTAAAACGTCCAACACTGATTATCGTTCCTACGATTGATTTACTTCTACAATGGGTAAAAATTTTGGAAGAATTTTTTATGTGTTCCATTGGACGCCTTGGTGGTGGTGATCATTTGTTAGAAGCAATTACTGTAGCAACCTATGACAGTGCAGCTATTCACGCAAGTAAACTTGGCAATCAATTTGGTTTTTTAATTTGCGATGAATGTCATCATTTACCTGCACCTATTTATAAAATTATTGCTTTGAGTTCAATTGCTCCATACCGCATGGGACTTTCCGCAACACCTGAACGTGCGGATGGTCAAGAAAATGTTTTATACGACCTTTTAGGATCGCTGTGTTTTAAAGGCTATGTTCAAGAATTAGTGGAGAACACCTTATCACCTTATGATGTGGTGAGTATTCAAGTTCCTCTCTCAAAATCAGAACGTGAGCAGTATGTAGCAACACGAAAAATTTATACATCATTTATTCAACGCAATCGAATCAATATGTCATCACGCGAAGGATGGATTGATTTTATCAAAAAATGTTCTTATATGCCGGGCGGCAAAGATGCTATGCGAGCTTATCGCGAACAAAAAAAAATGGCTCAGGCTAATCAAGGAAAATTGGGTGAGGTGTGGAGAATTTTAATGCAGCATCGTCAAGAGCGGATCATTATTTTTACCGAAGATAACTCGATGGCTTATCGCATTGGTTCTGCATTTTTACTTCCCGTATTAACCCATCACACCAAAACCTATGAGCGGAAAAAATTTCTCGATGCGTTTCGTCAAGGTGAAATTGATGTTCTCGTAACTTCCAAAGTTCTCAATGAGGGTGTCGATGTCCCTGAGGCAAGCATTGGAATTATTGTCTCTGGAAGTGGTGGCGTGCGTGAACATGTACAACGATTAGGGAGAATTTTGCGAAAATCCCCTGGCAAAAAAGCGGTTTTGTATGAATTAGTTTCTCAGAATACGAGTGAAGTGAATATTAATTTGCGTAGAAAAAATCATGAGGCGTATGGTCATTCGTCAGCTAATAAATAATCCACAATTGGCCGAACCTTAATCGTATATTTCTTTCTTTTAATATCTCGATTTTCATTTCGCGTAATTACCATCAAATTTTGAATCCCCAATTCTTGATACACTGCATCGAGAGCACGAAGCTCTCTTTCCTCCGTCAGCAAATCTTCGATGGAGTAACTAACTTGAATTGCCGTGGTCGCTTCGTTACCATCCGTTAAAATAAAATCAACTTCATAATTTTTCTTTGACCGCCAGTAAAAAACAGATTCTCCGCGACGAAAGAGTTCACTGCATACGATCAACTCTAAAACTCTTGTCGGGTCATCGACTTTCCAAAAGCCATTCGATTTAGCGAGAGCATGATCAATAGCATAATATTTTGGATGGCTTCTCGTCTGCGATCTTATGCTCTTGGAATATTCGCGAATTTCATAATACAAAAAACTCTGCACCAAAAGACGACAATATTTTCTTACCGTCGCCTCATCTTTTAGTTTAAGTAAGCGGGCAACTTTAGAATGATTAAATAGTCGTGTTGTCTCTGTGGCTAATAATTTTGCTAAATTTTCAATAGCGGTTTTATTACGAATCTTCGCTCGCACGATAATATCTTTTTGCAAAATATCGTTATAATAATGTGGTAAATAACTTAAACTTTTATCAATGAAGGATCGCGGAAATCCGCCATAATTTTGATAGCGATCAAAAAGCTGTTCCATCTTTGCTCGATTACTTGAAGCTGGAGAATCAATAGATATATCTTGTGTGCCATTAACAATTTCTCTTAAAGAAAGCGGCGAAAGATAAAGATCCATATGCCGACCTGTTAAATAAGTTGCTAGTTCGCTACTAAGCATTTTGGAATTAGAACCTGTTACAAAAACTTTATGACCTTTCTGTTGCGAAAAATAATTAACCCACTTTTCCCAACCCGAAACCTCTTGCACCTCGTCTAATAAAATGACTGATTGTTTTTCTTGAAACTGTGTCGATTTTTGCCAATTCTGATAAACTTTTTCAAAATCGTTTGCCTTAAATTCATGGAGCCTTGGATCATCGAGCATTAAATAAAATGTGGATCGTTTTTTATTTTCACACACATCTGCAATCTGACGCAAAAGAGTGGATTTACCACAACGACGAATTCCTAAAATGACGGTAATAGATGGACTAGAAAAGTGAGATTCGAGGTCTAATGAACGAACAAAACCCGAACTTGAAATTTTAAATTCAAGACGTTGATCTTCTATGACTTTTTCGAGGTCTGAGATATTCATAAGGTTATGATGACATCATAACTGGTAAATATCAATATTATTACCAGTTATAATAGAATATTAATCGTTATCAATAATTTTTAGCTACAGTTACAGTATCTTGTATAAAAAACTAAAGTTCCAAAACATTTCTCCGATAAGCATTAAATGAGAAATATTAGTAAAACGTATTTATTTGCATTCATCTCCATTTTTTTCTTACAAACTTGTGGAGAGCAAAGAATTTCTTTTCGTGGAACTTCACGGATTAGAGATTTAAGACCTTCGCCTCCAGTTGAACCCTCAACTACTATTGATGATACCGGTGGAGAAACGTCACCAACTCCATTACCTGAAAAAAAATTACTTCGTATTGAAGTAGCACCCCCCATTATTTCCATCCCTCTAGGATTAAAAAATAATGTCCGCATCACCTGCATCTATAGCGATGATTCCACCGAAGATCGCACGCAAGAAGTTGACGTAAAATTAAAAGATGAAAACATGGCTTCTATTATTCCTCAAGAAAAAGATTTTGAAATTAGTTCAAAAAAAATCGGGGAAACAACAGCTGAGTTTATATACCAAGAAAAATCCGTCACCCTAAAAATTATCATCACCGATGCCAAACTTCTCAGCCTCGATATTGAACCCAATAAAATTGATTTTCCTATGGGAGTATCAAAATTGTTTCAACTTTTTGGTACCTATTCAGATCAAATTCGTAAGCCTGTTACCGAAAGCATCGAATGGAAAATTTTGGATCAAGATAATAAAGAAAGTTCTATCGCAAAATATCGCACCATTGAAAAACAAAAAGTTATTGTTGATGGGTTTAAAAAAG
>CAZFSQ010000266.1:0-4007 GCA_964521975.1 uncultured Oligoflexales bacterium
ACTATTTTTTTCATTTTTAATATTTTATGAATGACTTAATGTCCAATCATTTTCGTAAAGTATATGCCCCGATGGAACCATTCCCATCGCCTCATATACTTTTATCGCAGATTGGTTATTTTTTTCTACATATAATCGAATGGCTTTTACTTCATCACTCTTTTGAGCAAGCTCTGTTACATGCTGATAAAGCTTTTTAAAAACACCTTGCTTGCGAAATTTTTCATCGACATAAACACTCTGAATCCACCAAATCACTCCATTACGCCAATCACTCCATTCATAAGTGATCATCATCTGCCCAACAAGCACTTGATTAATTTCAGCAACAAAATACTGCGTCAAATCCGAGCGGCGAATAGCGTTTTTAACACCTTCTGTAATGATAGGCACATCCAATGCTTTATTTTCTGTCTGACGTGCAATTTCACAATTAAAAAAAACTAACTGCGGGATATCTTTTTCTTGAGCCGATCTAACTTTTATTTCCATATAATTCTTCCCAACATGTCATGCCCAACGACGAACGTAGTGAGGAAGTGCCTGGGCATCTTTACTACTGTAAATAAATTGAATGCGAACTTTTTCTAAAATACTTTTCAAATTGAACCGTCACCGATTTGTAAGGGACAGGCTCATTATTTTCATCATCGACCACATAAAAACAATCGAGCGTTTCTGATTGATAAAGACAAAAACCAAGATGATTGAGTATGCGGCTTTGAGGTTGTTTATTTAAAAGAACTTTGACTTGCGACATGGGCAATGCTTTTTTTTTAATTCGTTCGGTCATTGAAAACTCCCCCTTATCCAATTTACAATTTCTTTCAAACCATGATGATGCTACCCTTGTCATGATAAGAACTCAATCGGGAAGTCCAACATGCTCTTCAATTTGTGGCTCAATATTCATGCAAATCTATGCCGTAATTTTTTCTTCAATTTTTGGAATAAATTAACATTTTTAATTAGTTCTACCGTCATCCTCGCTGTCATAACTTATATCGCCAGTGATCTATTTTATGATTATGAAATAATTTCTATTAAAAATATTAATACATGGATTTATGAGTATATTAAAATATTGTTTTTTATAATTTCAGGTTATTTTTTAACTTTGCAAAAATCATTTTCTCTCTATGGCTGGCGAAAATTTATTCAGTTTTTATATGTTCCTCCAATAAAAATTTATTTCATGTCACTCCTTTTGTGGTTAGAACGAATTTTGTTTTTTTATGTTTTATATTTAATCATTGCCAGACTACTCAATTGGGATGTTTCTCATCTCTTGATGTCACTCGTTCTATCATCTCTGAGTGTCACTCTTTTAGATTTTTGTTTTCAATTACCAGTTAAAATACTTTCTAATAAAAAAATAATTTTATCTAAAAATTATCCGCGAATATTTTTTCTTGTATCTTTTAGATTCTCTCAAATTTTGAAACGAAAAAATTTGAATCAATTGCTATTGCTTATAGCAACGATATGTTCTCTAATATTTCCGTTGCATAACAATACAAATTTGATTTTTTTATACTCGACCTTGTCGGGGCTATTTTTAGGAAATTTGCTGGTCATTATTTTAAGTCTTCAATTGCAAGACGATGCACAGTCGAATTGGCTCGATATACAGTTGGGAATTTCCCATGAAAGTATCATTCGTTGTTATTATTTTCTGGGATTTATTTTAAATGCAGTTTTTTTTATATTGTTTTTATTGGGCGTCCTCGCTTTTAGCAACTCATCCACCTCTATTTTACATTTCTTTGTCTCAGTAATGATCCCAATTGTTATTTATCCAAGCATCATGTTGCAAATAGATCCCAAACACGGCTGGGTTTCGTGCCTCATTGTTTTTTTTCTTTCATTTTTTTCTGCCACAGGCTTTTTAATTCATCCGTTATGGTTATTCGCAACTTTTGTTTTTGTTATGTTTGCATTATATTACCAGGGGAACCGCTTTTATCGTTCGTTTGATTACGGTTCGTAAAAAAATTAAATAAGGAGAATGTAAATGATGTCACTTAAATTTTTTACGGCTATTTATTTTTTGACTTCCTTGCTTTTTGCTCAAGCAAATGAACCTATTTCTCCTCTGACGACGCCTAAAAATATTGACAAAGATAAAACTGTATTAGGAAAAATGCTTTTTTTTGAACCGCGTCTTTCTAAGTCGGGATTTATTAGCTGCAACTCTTGTCACAATCTTGCTACTGGCGGCGTTGATAATTTGAGATCATCCATTGGCCACAAGTGGAATATTGGCCCTATCAATTCTCCCACAGTGCTCAACGCTTCAAATAATTTCGTACAATTTTGGGACGGAAGAGCTAAGAATTTGTTTGAGCAAGCAGGTGGTCCAATTGCTAATCCTGGAGAGATGGCTTCGACACATGCCCTTGCGGTTGAAAATTTGAATTCAATCACTGGCTATAAAAAATTATTTAAAAAAGTTTTTAAGAAAGATGTGATAACGATTGAACTGGTACAAGAAGCTATTGCTAGTTTTGAAGAAACATTGATTACAGAGGATAGTAAATTCGATTTATGGCTCAAAGGTAATAAGAGTGCGTTAGTTACCCATGAACTCGACGGCTATCAATTATTTAAGAATAAAGGATGTGTGGGATGTCATAGCGGGGTCAATGTTGGCGGTAGTATGTTTCAAAAATTTGGCCTTGTAAAACCTTATAGTAAAGACACTCAAACACTCGGTCGCTTCAATGTCACAAAACAAGATACCGATAAATTTGTTTTCAAAGTTCCTACACTCAGAAATATCGAACTCACCTATCCTTATTTTCACGACGGTAGTGTTTGGACTTTAGAGGAAGCTGTTAATACGATGGCAGAGCATCAGCTAGGTATTTCATTAACCAAAGATGAGAATAAAAAAATTGTCGCATTTTTAAAAACACTCACTGGAAAACAGCCCCAAATTGTTTTACCTATTTTACCGCCATCGGAAGAAAAAACTCCTAGACCTGATTGGAATTAAATTTGATTCTTAATTTTTTAATTTTCATTATTGGATTGGAACATTTTTATTTTTTAATTATGGAAATGTTTTTATGGACCAAGCCGCGTGGTTTGAAAACTTTTAACCTGACGCAAGATTTTGCCAATGCCAGTGCCACTCTTGCTGCTAATCAAGGTCTTTATAATGGATTTTTAGCAGGTGGTTTATTTTATTCTCTCTACGCAGAACTTTCGCCAGAGACCGCTGATCAATTTCAATATTTTTTTCTTATTTGTGTTGCGATCGCTGGAGCTTTTGGTGGGTATACAGTCTCTAAAAAAATCTTTTATATGCAAGCGGGGCCAGCTATTTTAGCGTTGAGTTTAAAAATATTTTTTTATTCTTAAAAATAGTTTATATTTTCAAAAATGTCGGGGCGTAGCACAGCCTGGTAGTGTACACGTCTGGGGGGCGTGGGGTCGCAGGTTCAAATCCTGTCGCCCCGATTTTTATTTTTATAAATAAATTCAAATATTTATGCATTTGATTTTTTATCTACCAATAATAAAAATCATCCAAATTTGCTCAAAGTGTCCCAAAAGTGTCCCTGATTTATCTCACTAATTTTAGCAGTGGTGACTTTTGTTTTTCGGAAGGAATGATTTCCTGAATTCTTGAAGCAATTAATTTTTGTCTTTCAGATGTTCTATGTTTGTAAGTTTTAATAGTGCTACTGTCTTTATGATTTAATTGTCTTATAAGATCTTCATCCGTAGCTCCATGCTGATACCAAATTTCTGTACATGAGTGTCGCAATCCATGCGTTGAAATTGGTGTCAGACGTAATTCTTTACAAATACGTTTAAGAACTTTATTAAAATGCTCATAATTTAACATCATCCCATTTGGACCAGGGCAAACGAATTCAGTTTGGGATTTTGTTTTTACTTCTAAAAGAAAGTTGGTCAAAGCTCTCGGCATCTGCACAAATTCACAGTCACGACCTTTGGGATGATTTTCGATTCTTTTCACTTTTCGTTTGTAACAT
>CAZFSQ010000267.1:0-4005 GCA_964521975.1 uncultured Oligoflexales bacterium
TGTATAGATATTGGCAAGAAGGTAAGAGCTATCCAAGAGGTCATTGGGTTACAAAGAATAGGGTCGCTGATCCTAAAAAAGTATTGGCACTACGACATGATGGTCCGTTTGAAGAAAAAATGTGGGTTATTCCAAAAGGTACGGAAGTATTAAACGGCTTTGTAGCTCCTGATTATGGTCAGCCTGGCGGCAGTCATCAATTTTATATCTTGGATAAGGAGATCTTAAAATGAATGAAATGAGAGAAAAAATTTTAAATTTAGCCCTGAGTATCAAAGAAGGAATGGAAAATAAATACAAAAGTAATCCTCACTTATTAGTAAATGATTATTTGTATGATTCAGTCAAAGAAATTATTTTAAATATTGACAATTTTGAGCATATTATGAAAATTCAAAGTATTGGGAACTATGCCGTGCATGAATTTGACCATGAATTTCCTGAGGAAAGTTTGTTAAGAAAAAATTCTTGCAAATTAGATTTCTGGCTTGAACGCCTTCGTAGAAACGAAGTCCTAAAAGCGAGCAAAGATATCGTGAATTAAATTATGGTCAGCCTGGTGGAGGTCATCAATTTTATATTTTAGATGAGGGTGTTTTAAAATGAGAGAGAAAATTTTAAAGTTAGCTCTTTTTTTAAAAGAAAAATTAGAAATTCGATATAAGAAAAATAATGTAGAACATAGACTTCCCAATAACTTTTTGTATTTGGAGGTAAATGACATTATTAAACATATTGATGATTTTGATCACATTATGAGAAAAAATGAAATTGGCATATATTCTGTCAAGCAATTTGATTCTGGATTACCAGAAGATGATGAACTACGTTCGGCAGGTTGCAAATTAGATTTCTGGCTTGAACGCCTTCGCAGAAATGAAGTCCTAAAAGCGAGCAAAGATATCGTCAATTAAAAACTTTATCCGTAAAATACAATCCAAGTTCCAATAAATTGAATTTCACATTTTTATTTCCATCTTCTGTTTCTAATTTATGCTCGACATTTTTTTTGCCATCGGATTTCAAGCTGAGTTTAATTGCTTTATTTAATTTTTTATAATGTAGAAAATGAACTAGAGATTTCATCTTTCCTGATTTGCCTGATTTAACTTCGAGGGGAATAATTTCCATTCCTTTCTGAATAACAAAATCTATTTCCGCATTACCTTTCTTGCCCTCTCTTAGCCAATAAAGTAACTGGGGTTTAATGCCTGAGTGATCATGCACGATTAATTCTTGGGCAACGAACTGTTCGGCGAGAATGCCTTCATGGATTAGGCGATCATTGGTTTGAATTTCATGCCAGTTCAATCCTAACATTTGATTGAGTAAACCAATATCAAGCCAATAAATTTTGAAAACATGGCGATCCATTTGAGAGCGAAGCGGAATACCGTTACAGTCTGTATGATAAACGAAATGAATGATCCCTGCTTTTTCTAAGAGGGTTAAACAGTTTTTAATGTTACTCGATCGTTCTTCTAAAAGAATTTCAGAGTATTTTATTTTTTTTCCGAGTGAGAAGGGTAGTTTGGGAAATATCAATTGTAAGCGTTCATAATCTTTTTTCTTGGAATATTTTGCAAAATCATTTTGATAAGTTTCAATGATGTTGTTTTGTAGCTTGCGAATTTTTTCTTTCGATTGTTTTTTAATGAAAGCATGAACGACCTCAGGCATACCCCCAACAAATATATAGTCACGCAGCTGTTCAATGATTTTATTTTCTAAAGTAGTTTCCATTTTTTTGTTTTGATAGTCAAAAGCATTCATTTTTTTTAGTAAATACTTTTCATCTCTCGCAATTAAAAATTCTTGAAAAGATAGAGGGTAAAGATAGAGAAACTCCACTCTTCCGACAGGCATAGAAAAATTGTGGTCACTCAAGACAAATTCTAATAACGAACCGGCTGAAATAACGTGCAAGTCTGGCATTTCTTCATAAAAATATCTCAGCATGGCAATAGCTTCTGGAATGGCTTGTACTTCATCTAAAAAAAGTAACGATTTTTTAACATCAATTTCTTTCCCAATAATATGTTCAATGGAGGTGCATATTTTTTTCAAATTAAAAGTTTTGAATTCTGTTTTTAATTCAGGGAATCTTTCCAGATTGATTTCACATAAATCCAAATTGTTTTCTAAAGCAAAATTTCTAACCAGCGTCGATTTTCCCACTTGCCGAGCACCGCGTATGATAAGCGGTTTTCTCTTATCATCATGAAGCCATTTCTTTAAATAATGCGATGCAGACCTATACAAAATATCCCCCTATAGTATCAATATATATGATAGAATAGGGGGGTGTTTTTGTCAAATACTTACGTCAGTGAATGATACTAGAAAGTTTGTCATCCCCAACGACTCCCGAAGGGAGGAGTGCCTGGGGATCTTTTCATTCTTATAAGATGCCCATCCACTCGCCAGCTCGCGGAGCCTATTCGCACCTTCGGTGCTCATTGGGCATGACAGACGAGCATTCGTCGTCGTTGTTGTTAATTTGGGCATGACATTAAATTCCTACGATTTTATTTGCTGTTCAAAAAAACTCTTTCCGAATAAATTTTGTCCCATTCTTTTGAAACTTGCGAGGAAAGTTTCATTTTCTTTGTATCCCAAATGTTTAGGGTCATTTTCATAAATTCAAGTGAAGTATCTCTCTCAAAATCAAATTTGTAGAGCACTTGATCGCGAAAATCTTTTATCCACGTAATGAGAATATTAAGACGAAATAACGCAATTTCTTTTTTCGATAAATTTTCTTTGGGCAAAGGGATTTTTTGAATCAGTAATTGAAAGATATTGGCGATACTTGCTCCGAGGGTGTGCGGATCAGAATAGTTGATGTAATTTTCACAGTCATCTTCTTGGGCAAAACTTTGACTGGGTGAAAGTAAATTTAAAATTTCAGGGGAAATAATTTTCAAGTCACCATTTTTAAAATTGTTGATGGATACGTCACGATTATGACTGAAACAATAAAGTCCTTTAAGGGAAGAAAGGTTTTCTTCGAGGGAGTAAAAAGAAATAAGATCGGCAAGACCCTCACTAATTGCACTTAGGACTGCTTCATTCTTTGAGGCTTGTAACGGTCTGTCCGTATCTGAATTCATCTTAATTTCATAACGATGCTGCCAAGGGTTCCAAGAGAAAGAATTTTTTAAATCATTTTTTTTATCGTTATCTTTGGAAAGAAATATCGTTTGATGAACATGATGGCCATATTCATGAGCGAGCACAAACGGTGATTCCCACAGTTTGGCCTCTTTTTTATCATAAGTCTCAGAATCAGGAAAAATCATGATCGTGTCACCAAAATAAGCCGCATTATTGGTGATAAAATAATGCATCTCTAAATTGCGATAGTCTGCGGGAGATGTTTTTCCATAAACTTTTGTTTTAAAAGTTGGAAGAATCATCAAATCAATAGCGGGAAGAGAAAGCGATTTCAAATCATCTTGAATCATCTGATGAACTTGATTGATAGTGTGTAAAGATTGTAATGAAGCAGCTTCAACACTTCCTTGTTGAATATTCTCCGTTTGACAAATTTTTAATCGACCACCGAATTGAGAGTTTAATTGATAATTTTGATGTTTATTACAATCAATATTCTCCTCTTTACTAAAGCCACAAATCCTCTCATATTGCAGTCCCCAAAAAACTTGACGAATAGCATTGGAGTGAAGATATTCTGTGGAACTGGTCTCGTGGAATAATAATTCTTTCTCGACCAATTGAAAATTTTCGAGTTGTGAGAAATTTGCTTTAGCAATATTGCGAAGACCTTCTGATTTTAACTGGCATGAAGGATCAGCTAACTCGTATTTTCGTGGTGGATCAATGGAGGTAACAAGTGGACCAAAAGTTTTTAATTTAGTTTCTTTTTTAGCACAGGATATGAGGATGAAAAATAATAGTGTGTAACGCATGTCGGGATTATATCTAAGTTCATTTTAAATGAAAAATCATAATAAGACTTAAATTCATTATATTTTTCTTTGA
>CAZFSQ010000268.1:0-4001 GCA_964521975.1 uncultured Oligoflexales bacterium
AATTTTTAATCCTATTCCTTTTGATACTTGAAATGGAGCTGTCAAATCAATCGGTGACTGGCTTTTGCCTTTGACACAATAATTTGTCACGGGATCATGCTGTACATTTTCTATATGTTTCTTTTCTTCTTCCTCTTGAGCGGTTTTTTTCTGAGCATCCAAAATTTGTTGAAACTTTTTTTCTTCTACTTCTTTTAAATGCGTAACTTTATTTTTAGCTGCATAATAAAAAAGTGTTGCTATACCGCAAGCCATAAAAACACCAAACATCCAAGCCAACGCAGCATCAATTCTAATTTTACCCATAATTATTTAGGTTCGTTTCCTGGTTTCCATTTGATGTTACAACCCATACCTGGTTTTTGATCCTGAGTCATAGGTTGGTTATTCAATAATTGTTGAACGGCACTGTTCAATTCATTACCCGTTACAGGAATTTTATTTCCTGGCGTCGAGTCATCGAGTCGCCCACGATAGACTAACTTTTTTTGTTTATTGAAGAGATAAAATTCAGGCGTACAAGCAGCATTAAAAGTTTTGGCAACATCTTGCGTCTCATCAAAAAGATAATCAAAAGAATATTTTCGTAAACGTTTTTCTTCCACCATCTTTTCAGGACGATCTTCAGGATGGGTTTCCGGGTTATTACTATTGATGCCAATCACGGCAATTCCTTTTTCTAGCCAATCATTCGTTAAAGCTACTAAAGCTTCACGAATATGCACAACATACGGACAATGATTACACATAAACATGACGAGGTAACCCTTATCACTATGCCAATCCTTTGATAAAAATGTTTTCTCTGTGCTTGGATTCCATAATTTAACATCAGGTAACGTCGTACCAAGTTCAAGCATCTTTGATTGTGTTAATGCCATAAAACTCCCTTCATGTTCTCTCGCGAATTTTTTTTAATATGAGTCGCTTATTATAAGGCAATTTTTTATAAATACGCCGTACATGCCACTTCACAGTATTTTCGCTGATATTCAATTGCTGAGCTATATCTATTTTTTTCGTTCGACTGAGTAACATTTGATAAATTTCCAGTTCTTTCGGTGTCAGATTTTCTTCTTCCATTGGGATAATTTTTCCAACGACGTCACTTTTAGTCATCGGATGCAATAATTTAATCACTCTTTGTTGATTGTAACTCACCAAAATATCCAACGTTTGCTGCTTTATTTTTTGTTGCGTGAAACGATAACTACCGCTTTCCGATAAACGATATAATTGCCGCATCGAACAAGGTTGAAAATTATTCACTTCACAAATCTTTCCCATGTGCTGGCCGCAAATTTTTTCACAACTTTTATTTTGATATAAAACAAAGGCATTCTTATCCGTAACACACAATCCCACATTTTCATTTTCAAAATAATTTAACATCGGGCTATCTTCTCATTAAATCAAGAAGTTCAAAATCGAATTTTTAAACCCACCCTCAGAGGGTGGTGAAAATTGTCCTATAATTATTTCATATCTCCATAAAATGAAAAAAGGGGAAAGTATCTATGACCCAAGAACTGGATTATGAATTGTTACAAACTTTTCTCACTGAATCGAAAGAGCATTTAGAGACAATCGACCAGGGGTTAATTGATTTGGAAAGAAATCCTTCCGATGAACCAACTATTTCTAAAGTATTTCGAGCTATGCATACCATCAAAGGAGGGTCGGGTTTTTTGGGATTTAAAAATATGGAACTAGTAACACATGCGGGCGAAAATTTACTCAACTCTATTCGCGATAAGACGATATCCGCAACGACAGAAATTATTTCCGCTCTTCTCAAAACAGCCGATGCCATCCGAGAAATTATTTCTCATATTGAACATGATGGACATAGCGGCAGTGAAACATTTTCTGAATTAATTGCTCTACTTCATGCTCTGCATGAAAATAAAAATCACAAAGAAAATACTCATGAAGCTAAAAAGGGAAATTGTGGATTTGTTATTTTTGATGAACTTTCCAAAAACGAAGCCCAAGCAACAAAACCACAAAATACTCCACGGCGTAAAGAAGAAACCGTCGATCAAACCATTCGCGTGAATATTCAAACCCTCAGCAAGCTTATGGACCTTGTTGGTGAATTGGTGCTAAGCCGTAATGAAGTTCAGCAGATCACCGAATCACAAAAACTCATTCTGCTGCAAAGTCCTTGTCAGAAACTAAGTCGCATCACCTCCGAACTACAAGAACAAGTTTTAAAAACTCGAATGCAACCCATTTCCACTATCTGGAATCCATTTCAAAGAATCGTTCGAGATCTAAGTTTGTCCTGCGGAAAGAAAGTTCATCTCATGATGGAAGGACAGGATACAGAGTTGGATAAAAGTCTCTTAGAAACCATTAAAGATCCGCTTACCCACCTTGTACGAAATGCAATGGATCACGGATTTGAGCAACCTGATGAACGTATCAAAAATGGCAAAAACGATACTGGGCAATTTATTTTAAAAGCTCGGAGCGAAAGTGGTAACGTCGTCATTGATATTATCGACGATGGTAAAGGAATAGACCCAGAAAGAATAAGAAGCAAAGCTATTGAAAAAAAATTAATAACTTTGGAGGAAGCAAAAAAATTATCGGATAAAAATATCATCAGCTATATTTTTGCTCCGGGATTTTCCACCGCAGAAAAAGTTACCAACATTTCCGGGAGAGGTGTCGGAATGGATGTGGTGAAAACGAATATTGAAAAAATCGGCGGCACGGTTGAGATTGACAGTATTGTCAGAAAAGGAACAACGATTCGCCTTAAAATTCCGCTCACCCTTGCCATCATGCCTGCTCTTATTGTTAAAGTAGCAGAGCATCAATTTGCGATTCCTCAATCGGCTCTCGTTGAACTGATCCGTCATCGTCATGACTCAACACACAAAAATTTAGAACAAATTCATGGCCAATTTCTTTATCGACTACGAGGTAAATTACTTCCCCTTATTTTTTTGCATGATGTTGTAGGTTATGCACGACCCACAGTTACTCCAGAACATAGATTCAACATCATTGTGCTCAATTTTGGCCACACCCATGTTGGAATGATTGTCGATGAAATTAGGGATACGCAAGAAATTGTTATCAAACCTCTCGGTCAACAATTTAAAGATATCGCCATCTATTCTGGAGCAACCATCATGGGTGATAGTAGTATCGCTCTCATTTTAAATATGGAAGGACTTTCACAAACTATTGACATGTCATCATCCCTTGATTTACAAAATAAAGAATTATCTACGACAATGACATCAACCACCCCTGAAAACACATCCCAATTTCTTATCGTACAAACGCCGGATGATGGTCGCCTTGCGATACCGATTCAGCAAATTATCCGACTGGAAAAACTTTGGCGTCATAAACTTGAGTTTGCAGGAGAGCGTGCTGTTACACAGTACCGTGGAAATATTCTTACCCTTCTCCACCTCAATTCATTTTTATCCGAAAGGCGACAAGTTTCGCGGCTCACTGAAAATAGCTTTCAGCAAGATATCCTTTCTCTCATTGTCATGAAAAATAACCATCATGAATTTGGCATCATTGTCGATCGTATTATTGATATCATTGATGTCAATTCAGAAAAATTATCTATGCCCAGCCGAAAAAATATTTTAGGAACAGCTATTATTCAAAAACGTATTACAGAGTTTTTTGACAGTGACAAAGCTTTTCAAGAATGTAGTCATGAGGATTTTATCAATCGAAACATTGAGTATCTTTTACCTTCAAAACCAGCCGGATTAACTCTCGTCAAAGGAATCGCTGCATGAGTAAATCAGAGAAACAATTTTGCACATTTTATGTTGGTAATTATTTAATGGGTATTAATTCTAATAAAGTCCAAGAAATTTTACGCCGTCAAATGATTACTCCCGTTCCTCTCTCTCATTCATGCATTCAAGGATTGATCAATCTTCGTGGACAAATTATTCCAGCCCTTAATGGCACTTAGTTAAGATTTAAGTTGTTGAAATTATTAATAAGTAGAGCCA
>CAZFSQ010000269.1:0-3997 GCA_964521975.1 uncultured Oligoflexales bacterium
AGAACGTTGTCGAGATGAAGGAAGAAAGGCATGCGGGTTATCAGCAATAGAAAGCTTGCTTGATACTGGAAAAGCAAGAGAAACATAGACTTGCAATGCCTCTTGAATTTCAGAATAACGATCATATTTTTCCGACAAAAGACCAACTTCGTAAGGAGAAAGTAACTTTCTAACTTCTTTTTTTAACTCTTCTGAAGGATTATCAGCAAGGATGTTATTCAAGATTAAAAGTGGATTAAAAGTAAAATAAAACTGCCCCCCAAGCTCTCCATCAGCCCACTCACAAAATCGCTCTAAAAGAGAAGAGTTTTTAAGAACTTTTAACTTTTCTATGGAAACTTCTCTTGGATTAAATAATGATCGTAAACTCAAATAAGAAAAAGTATTTTCATCAATATCATGTGCCATACTATAAAAAATAACCGTCGGATGATTAGCCTCAGATGCTTGAAAAGAATCACCCAAGACATTACGATAAAAAATACGGATATTAAACAAATAACTTCTTTCAGCAACAGGAAGGCCTTCATTAATTTTAGACAACAATTGAACTAAAAAATTTAGACAAATTTTTTGAGCTTTTTCATCAACAAAAATACTAGCCGACTGTTTGAAAAATTCCGTAGTGGTCTCAATAACCACAGCATGATTAGATTTCAACTTCATTAAAACCTGCAATGCCCATAATTTTTTTTGTATATTTTCAAACGAATTGTTTGAAAGATGGCGATAAAATGCAAGCTCATCCATCACTTCTGTATAAGCCCGAGGGTGTTGAATTAAAATTTTCATAGCAAAACATCGGTTTTCTTCATCCCTATCGTTTAGCAAACCTTGAACAGGCCAAAGCAAGCCTAAGCGCTCATAAAGAAGCTTGGCACTTTTGCGCCTATTAGCACTGTCGTTAGACCCCAAGACCTTCAAGAGCGGCTCTTTAAAATCCACCAGGCTAAAATAACAAGAGAAATACGGCGCTTCCATGGTTTCTAACACCACCGCGACCATATTGCCAGATGCACTCTCCAGCATTTTGAACAACACTTTTTTAAAATCTTCGGATGATTGAGTACTATCACCACACCACCAAGAGAGGTATTTGAACACTGTAGGACTCAAAATAGAGTTAAAAAACTTGTTCCGCATAACAAAAGAGCTGGCAGATGACATTCGCTTATGAAACTTATTTATAGCACTCCCGAATTGTTCCTGCGTGGCCAATCGATCATTAACACCCCCCAGCCTTTTAGGCCTCAGCTCTTTATCATCCAAATAAAAACGGATATAAGATGCTGCTATAGAATCGTCTGTGAGCGATCCCCACTCATCAGAAAACACCTCGCGAAATAAAAAGGGATCATCGCCAAAAGCAGGAGCAATAATGTTTGATTTTTCTTCTGCTGAATCAGTCAGCGCCAGCAAAGCCAAACTATGCCTAATATTTTTTTCTGTTTTTGGGCTAGCATTACTTCCTTTATCAAGACTATCCAAAAAACGTTTTTTCTCTTGTGGACTCAACTTCGATCGGTTGTAATACATCTTAAGCAATTCTGGTTGAATAACCAAATCCCCAGACTTCTCAAGAAGATCTGCAAAAACCATCCAAAAATCTTTTTCTTCTGAATAATTTTGCATCCAATAATTTAAACAATGTTGACGATCATCAAGAAGATTTTTTTTGTCAGCAATATAATCAATCAATTTTTTTGTGGAGTTTAAATCATTGTTCACAATCCGCTCAATTAAACTAAGCCTGCTCTTTTGAACCTGACCTAAGCTCTCTTTTTGACAAACATGCGCAAGCATACGGGGACAAAGACGCAAAGTTTCACAAATACGCATGGTATTATTATTTCTGCGAAGCTGCGGGGTTAACAACTCGGAAATAAGAAAATTCAAAACCATCTTAAATTCATCAGAAAACTCAACACTAAAGTCTATTTTTCCCCAAGTTTTTTCTATCACACGAATCAGCAACAAGTTTTTTTCAAGAAAAGTTTTTTTAGACGTTTGATTAATCTTACTAACGATCTCCTTAATCAGATGAAACTTTTTATCTATCATCAATATTTCTACGGCAAAGATAATTACTGATGGTTTATATGTCATCGGATGTTCAGAAACATCGGGCTGCTCCAAAAAACAGATCACTTGTCGTGCCACAAAAAAATCAAGCTCTAATTCCCGCGCAAAAGAAAAAACTGATGTCAGTCCATCTTCTTTTTTATGGACATAGCCAGATTGAACAATAAATTCTTGAAGCTGCCCTATAAACTGGTATTGGCTACCAGGTATCCGCTTAACTTGAGACTTTAAGGGCTCTTCATGCGCCTCAATTGCCTTACTAAAATAAGCCTCATCAAAGTGATTATGACTCAAGTCTCGACTAAGAAAACCGAGAACATCTAAAATCGGAGCGCTTAATATATCAAGATCTCTATCAGCTAACTTTTTACCAAGTTCTTGGAGAGAACGACGAAAATTGCTTTTACTAATTTTTTTTAAAACGTCTGTTAAAAAAATGGCCTGGTTACCCGCCAAAACCTCTGGTGACTCACAAAGCAAGGACAAAAAGCCTGGATTTGTGCAAGCTTGTTGAATTTCAACATTTCTACGAATTTTGTCGACAAAGCCAACAGCATTCGGAATAATCTTTTGAGCATAAGAGACAACATCATCCATTGAAAATGGCAACAATCGAAAATAATCTTTTTGAAGAGGAACACTACTTCGTGTTGCGATGACAACAAAATTTAGAGAAGCAATCATTTTTTGCAGATCTTTAAATTTCTCGATCTCATTCATGTTATCAATTAAAAGAGCGATATCTAGGGAAGAATCCGGATCTGCAATCTGACGGGCTAATGATTTAATTTTTTCTTCTTCCATCCTCATTTGTTTAAAAATTTGTAATAAAAAACTATACTTTGTATCACCCGGGATAAAACCTGGTGAAACCTCAAAATATAAAATCAAATCAAAAGACTTTAATTTTCGACGCAAAGAAGACAGAAAAAACGTTTTCCCAGAACCAGGATCCCCAACAATATAATAATTTTTTACATTTTTTTTGTCTATCTCTTCAACAACATTCAAGGCAGATTTTTTGTTATCCGCTTCTAAGCCTTCCCTCGCACTGTCAGCAAGAGAAGAAATTGATATTTTTTCAAAAAAAGGATCCACGGAAACTTCAGGGTACGATAAAAAACCCTCGTTTGATTTAATCTCATTAATCAGCTTAAAAAAAACTGTTTTTTTGATACTGGGCGCAATCTTATCAATCAGCTTTTTTTGAGAAGTAATCTCAGTAATAATTGTAGAATGATTACAGCCGTTCATCTCATCTAGATCATGTATTTCTTCATTCCATCCTAAATTTGCTGTGTTGGTTTTTATAACCCCTGGAATCTCAGGATCCTTAGCACGAATTAAAAATGCCTTATCTCTACTTTTAAATTTTGGTTGATGCCTAAGAATGCTGACTAAAATACCCTCAATGATGGCAGTTTCAGATGGGTTTTTATCTCGGAGCTTAGCACATAATAGCTGAAGTTGAATATATTTAGATCGATGTTGATTTTCTTTTTCAAAAGCTTCTTGATCTTGATCTGGAAAATTTAAGCCTAATTTTTTAGGAACATCCTTTAAGAATTTGCAAAAATCTTGGCTATTCATGCTCTGCCATTCGGTAGGACACAGACTATCAATCATAAAAACCGTTAGGCCAACTTCTGCTTTTCCCCACTGCTGCTGCATTTCTTGCGCAATCACACCGCCAGCAGACCAACCCACAAGCACAATGTGCTGATATTTTTTATCGTTCATTAATTTGTCAATTCGGCGATTGTAATGTCGCGCAAACTCTGAAATAGAACGCTGAACTTTTCCATCTCTCGGCGCTGAAATGCTATAAACTGGGATTTGAGTAGCCTGGTGTAAATTTTTTGCAAACCATGTTTTCTCATAGTCTTTAGTAGCATCACCCGACAAGGTATGAATA
>CAZFSQ010000270.1:0-3978 GCA_964521975.1 uncultured Oligoflexales bacterium
ATCGGATGCTGATTGAGTAGCGACTTCTCGCAATCGAATAAGAATATTCGATATTTCATTCATACTTCCTTCACCAACCAGCATCAAAGACACACCGTCTGAAGCGTTTCTTTGTGCTTGGCCCAAACTTCTGATCTTACCTCTCATGCTCTCAGAGATCGCTAAACCCGCAGCATCATCTGCTGATTTATTGATCCGATGTCCACTCGAAAGTTTTGTCAAACTTTCTGTCATTTCGTTCGTTGTCTGTCCCAATTTTCTCTGGGCGATCAACGAAGAAACGTTCGTTCTAATTCTTAGTCCCATAAGATTCCCCTTCCCTGGTAGATGTTAAACATTAATAAAAACCTAAACAAATTATTTGATATTTTAATCGTAATATTAAAAAAAAACTTTAATAATAAAATTAAAAAACATTTCATACGAAGATGCACAACAATATTTTTATTGATTTTTATTAAAAAATTAAATTTTTTGACAAACGCTACAAAGGTAGGTTGAACGACCTGAAATGGTTATATTTTGGATGGGTTCGCCGCATTTAAAACATGGCTTCCCTTCGCGGTCATAGACTTGAAGCCTGGAGACATTGTCTCCTTTCGATCCATCGTGATGAAGATAATCTCGAAAACTTGTTCCGCCGAGGGAAATCGCTTGTTGCAAAACAAAACGAATGGCATTGGCTAGACGAATATACAGGCTGCGTTTTAATTCTTGTCCAGTTTTTTGTGGATGAATCTTGGCTAAAAATAATGCTTCACTAGCATAAATATTTCCAACACCCACAAGATTTTCTGCATTAAGTAAAAGATTTTTTATATTGGCCGAACTTGAATGAAGTTTTTTAAATAAATGCTCGCCAAGATTTTTAACTTCTAAAGGCTCAGGTCCAAGCTTACTTAACCAAGAATGCTCACAACAAGAATGCTTTTTATGTTTTGGCCAAGCTCCAATTCTACCAAAACGACGAGGATCAGAAAAATGGATAAACTTTTTTTCTTTATTCGCGTTTTTAATTTCAAAGGACCAATGGGTATGCAATTTTTCTGGTTTTTTATTTTTTGTAATAAATAAATGCCCTGTCATTCCCAGATGAATTAAGACAGCTCCCTTAGAAGTATTCAAAATTAAATATTTTCCACGACGCTCAATTTTTTTGATCGTTTGATTTAAAAAAATATTTTCAATTTCTTGGATAGGAATTGGATCACGAATATCGTGACGAAAAAAATGCGAATAGCAAACCAAAGAACCTTCGAGTTCTCCAGCTAATCCATTTTTTAAACATTCAACTTCGGGTAATTCAGGCAATTTTTTTTTAACCTACCATTTTAAATTCAATATCTAAATCTAGGGCAGAAACTAATTTTTGCAAAGTAATTAGTGAGGGGTTGGATTTTTTGGGTTGCTCTAATTTTGCATATGCTTGCTGAGACACACCGAGTAATTTAGCTGCCTGTGTTTGCGTGATACCTTTCATTTGTCGAACAATACGTAAGCGTACTGCAAACTCAACATTTAAATCTGCACGAATAGGATAAATATTTTTTCCTTTATGTTTTTTAGAATGATAGAACTTTTTAAAATTCATTTCCAAATCGCAATGAGCCATTAACCACCCATTCAATGCTTCCCTTGCATTTTTTAGTGCATCAGAAATGTTTCTTCCCTCAGTAAAACATCCATCAAGTCCTAAGACCTCAACAAAATATTCTCCTGCTCGTTCTTTAGTAATTTTTGCGTAGTAGATCATGTTTTTTTAATTCTCGCTTGTTTTAAAATTTTGCTTTCCAACCCTTTACCCAAAGATTTATTGCTATGAATGGGCACAACAACAATTTCACCGTCTTTTGCTAGAATGTGATGACTGCCATTGATACGAACAAGTACCCAACCATTTTCTTTAAGCAACTTCATCATTTCTTTACCGCTTAGAGGCATATGGAGTACATATTACAACTTATAGGTTGTTGAGTCAACTGCGTTTTGAAGATATTGCTTTGAGAATAGCATCCATGATAAAATCAAAAAAGGTGGGCAGAAATAACTTTTAACAAGGAGAAATAAAATATGATTTATTTCAATAAGAAAGAAAGAAAGAAAGAAAGAAAGAAAGAAAGAAAGAAAGAAAGAAAGGCTTAATACTTTTATTTTTAATTTTCTCTTCAGAAATTATTTATTCTAAAACTTCTAACCCTCGTCCATCTCCAACCACTACAGTCCGACCATCTCCAACTTCAGCAAAGGCATGTATGATAACATGCACATACGACTCAAGAATCATAACTTATAAATGGGAGATTCGTGCTGGCGATTGCGGTAATGATATTTTAAAGTGTAAAGATAGCAAAGGAAATATACTTAAAAATAAAAGTATTTGTAACACGAGAAATGTAAGAGTTTTTCAACTTGGTACATGTCAATAGAAGAAAATTATTCTTCCGAATAATTAGCTCATCAAGCAACTTTCTTCTTCACTCTTCCAACATTCATCCACTTGAGTGAGGGACGTTTCTTGGTTTCAGCAACATTCTCTAAGATATAAGTTAATCAATGATTGGTATGAAATACCAGTTTCTAAAGCTAGATTTTTAAAGTATTTAATAGTTTCTTTATCCACAAGCATTGTTATTTGATGCTTTAGTGCTTTCGTATAGGGATTTTTTTTGATTTACTAAAATCGTATTCTTTTCTCATTCTAAAATTTATTTTTCATATTTATTGTGAAAGCAACTTAAACTCCACCCTGCGATTTTTCTTCTCTTGCCCAGGCAAAACATTTTCCTCCGCTAATTCGCTCTCACCAAGACCAACGGCAATCACTCGTTCAGGATCGTAACCATGATTTTGTATCAAATATTGTCGGATGGTCAAAGCTCTTTGATAAGATTCCATCTCATTGGCCTCACGAGTTCCTTGAGCATCGGTGTAACCTGAAATCAATAATCGACTCATGCGATGCGATTGCCATTCTTCACTCAACAGATCCAACATGTCTTTACCTCTTTGGGTTAATTCATACGTATAAGGATTTTGTTTGGGGTCTGAAAATAAATCAAAATAACTTACCACTTCATTTTTTGAAATGATGGTACTTGGTACAATATCAACGGACTCTAAAACAGCTAAATCTCCTGCCATAATTTTAGAAAACTTGGGGAAAATTGATTTGGAGTTGGATGTTTCATTTTGAATGACTTCAGCCGTTGCACGATTCTCTCCCACTTCAATCAACTTAACTTTTCCCACCGTAATTAAATTATCTTCACTCGATTCTTTATGACGGGGGCGTTTGATATTCAAAACATTTCCAATTTCCAAATTTTCATCAGGATTATTTTCCAATGTCACAATTTCTTTTTCTTGCTTATCAATAAATAAAATTTTGTGTGTTTCCGCAGCATAAACATTCATCACCAAAACTACCTGAAAAATAAATAAAAATAATTTCATAGCAACCTCCTAAAAAATTAGCTTTTGTACAAAGACTGAATCGGTCATCCCCATAAAATATTGATAGGAAATTATTGCCTAAAAAAATTGAATCAACTATCCTTAGCCTGCATGAATTCTTTCCCCTCTAACGCCAACAATCCATATACAGCTTCAGGTGTAGATACTGAAAAAGGCGATGCACTGGTTGATTGGTTAGAATCCAAAAGAAATCATTCTTCAGAACGCGGAAAAGTTATATCGGGAATTGGTGGATTCGCTGCCCTATTTAAACCTGATTTATCAAAATATAAAAAACCTATTTTAGTTTCTTCTACCGACGGTGTTGGCACAAAAATTCTTTTAGCACTCGAATGGAATAGACTAGAAGACATCGGCCAAGATCTGGTTGCGATGTGTGTGAATGATTTAATTACAATTGGAGCTGAGCCACTTTTTTTTCTCGATTATTACGCCACTGGAAAATTAGACGATAACCAGTCTAAAAAAGTTTTACCAGGAATTAAAAAAGGACTGGAGTTCACC
>CAZFSQ010000271.1:0-3969 GCA_964521975.1 uncultured Oligoflexales bacterium
CTTAAACAAAATAATAAATATAGAAACTATTTAAAGATAATAAATAAATAAAATGTATAGTATTAGCTTTCATTATTATTATTTTATCAGAAAAAGAAAATAAAAAAGTCTTTCTCGAAAGTGTTAATTCTTGATTTTTTACCATCACAAAACCATCGTTACTTAATTTTAAATCTAACTCATCAACTTGCGGTCCCCAGCATTTAAGTTTTCTATCTTTAGAAAGAATGGCACAGGTATATCTCATGGCACTTTCCGTAAAAACTTCTTTGGCATCGACAAAATTTTCATTGGTATAAGATTCTTTGCCCCAACATTTAACATTTCCAGCAATGACAATACAGTTGTGATAATAGAATAAACTGATGCTTGTTATTTTATTTTTATCTTTTTCTTCATCATCAGGATGATCTGGATCATCTGGGTTTTTTACTTTGGTTGGCCACGTATCTAAATCTTTTTGTATAGCTTCAATCATTTTTGTAAAATTGTCGATGTTGCTTTGAAAGTTTTGCACAGCTTGTCCACGAGTTTCTAAATCAGGATTGGTTAAATCAGGGACAATTGGAAAAATGGTTCCTGTGATATGTTCTTTCAATTTTGAAACTTGATCACGAACTTCTGTGATACCAATAATTATTTTTCCATTACTGAGAGTTTTAGTTTTTAATCCTACGAGAACTACACCTTCACCTGTACCAAGCACAATTCCCTCATTAAGAATCAAATCGAAATTTTCTAAATAACGCACAACATCTTCAAGTGATTTTGCTAATTGTACATTTAAATTCGTTGCGGCCTTTCTTGACTCATCAGACCCTGGTTTTGAAAAGGCTAGAGTAAGAGCATAATTTTTAAGAGTTTTACCTTGATTGGAAATATCTGTAAAAGCAGAACGAACTTTTTTGATCCATGCAAGACCCACTTCTTGAAAACCATCATCTGTTCGATGATCTGCTATTTCTGATGAGTCCCAATCACGACGAGCTTGACAGTTAAAAAGAAAAAGTAAGGTGATTGTTGCAAAAATTTTTTTGATCATACATCCTCCTAAAAAAGTTAATTGACAGTAAATCAGATATCATGACTAAATTCCAATTCAAAAAATATCCCGAAAATTTTTCTCACGATGGATCGCATCATAAGCATGATTAGCAGTTGATGGCTTTTGTCCTTGTAAAAAATACATATCAATTCCTCGATCTTCAGATGAAAAACCGTAAACGGGATGCACTTTTTGCTTTTCAATATGATCAGGCATTTTAATTTTTTCTGGAGGATAAATTGCTTGAATGTTTTCCATATAATTTACCCAAATAGGTAACGCGGTATTAGAACCTAAAAATTTTCCTTTCAATTCTTGATGACGATCAGACCCAACCCAGACAACCGTGGTTACTTTATCGGAATATCCAGAGAACCAATTGTCGGTTGAGTTAGATGATGTTCCGGTTTTTCCCGCATAAAGATTTCCCATCGAACGATATTCCGACGCTGTTCCATAGAGAAAAACACTCCGCATCCCTTCATGCATAAGATAAGAAATTTCTTTGGACAAAACTTGCGACATGTTTTTTTCTAAAGCTAAATATTCATATAAAGTTTTTCCTTCACGACTCACAATTTTTTTGATCACTTGTGGTTCTTGGAGTTTTCCTTGATTGGAAAATACAGAGTAAAGCCTCAGTAAGTCCATCATAGAAACTTCCGAACCTCCAATCACGGTTCCAATTTCTTCTTTGAGTTCTGTTCTGATACCCAGTTGTTGAGCAAATTTCAAAATTTCATCAAGACCTAATCTATTAGCAACCTCAACCGTCGTGGTATTGTAAGATTTATAAAAAGCTCTAAGCAATGTTGTCTCTGAAACATAATGATCTCCCATATTATCAGGACGATAATCTTGAATCGTAATCGGTGAAACAAGAGACATATCACTCCATTTCATTCCAGAATTGAGAGCATAACTATAAACGACCGGTTTAAAAGCTGATCCAGGAGAACGTAAACTTTGCGTCGTGCGATTAAATTGAGAGTCTTGATAATTTCTTCCTCCGACCATCGAAATAATTTCACCCGTTTGGGAATTCATGGATAATAAAGCACCTTGAATATCTTTTTCGCTCTTACTTTGTTGTGATTTATCATATCCATTTAATTTTTTTTGCCTTGCATCCCATTCCAAAAACCTGATCTCATATTTTTGAAATGTTTTTTCCGCAATCTCTTGAGACGTTGCGTCAAGCGTTGTATAAATTTTTAACCCCGCTTTTCTTAACTCAAGATCGGAAAGTTTCAAAATTTTTTGCGATTCTGATTTTATATAATCTAAAAAGTAAGGGGCTTTATTTTCATTTGAGGCATAAAATAAATTAAGCTGAATTGGCTCTTGCTTCAATTTATCAAATTCATGATGATTGATAATTTTCATTTCTTTCATCGCAAATAAAATCGAGATGCGTCGTTTCATGGCACTACCCATCTTAGTCAGGGGATTATAAGCCGAGGGGGATTTTAGTAGACCTACTAAAAAAGCAATTTCTCCAAGACTCAATTTTTCTATCTCGCGATTGAAATATCTTTTACTCGCAGCTGAAATTCCATAAGCTCCATTACCAAAAAACATAGAATTGAGATAAATCTCTAAAATCCTCTCTTTGGAAATTTTTTGTTCAAGCAGAAGGGCTAAACGAATTTCTTTTAATTTTCTTTGAAGAGATTTTTCGTGGGATAGTAAAAAATAACGAACAAGTTGTTGTGTGATAGTGGAAGCCCCTTCTTTTTTTTGAAAATTCGATTGGATTGTATTATATGCTGCTCGCAGCATCCCTTGTAAATCAACTCCTTGATGTTTGAAAAACTTTCGATCCTCTACTGCGAGTAGAATATTAATCACTGATTTAGGAATTTTTTCATACGGAAGATACATCTGATAATTTTCAAAAAACTCACCGAGTTTTTTTTCTTCTCGATCATAGACAATTGTATTGGCTGGGTTTTGAAATTCAAGAATAGGTTGAAAAATTTTGTCGTTCACTAGATAGATCTCTTTAAAATCTGGATAAAATTTTATAAAACCAAGTAAGAGTAGAATGGAAATAAGAAGAAATGAATAGTTTAAAACTCTATAGCGAATTCGTGCGTGACGAATCCTCACTCCGAATGTTAAAATACGCTTAGATGAATGCAGTTTTAATCCCATAAAATTTTTATCGGATTTGTTTTTAGAAAATAAGGTGGGTAAAAAATACCTAACCAGTTGACGTATAGTGCCGTATATGGCACTATTGTGAAATACTGCTTCTTAAAAGTCATGAGTTTTCATCTTGGTTTGATGAGTTAAGATACAAAGATCAGATGGTGATTTTAGCTAGATTTACAAGAATTGAGCAGTTTAATCATTTTGGTGATGTGAAATATATTGGTAACGGAATTGCTGAACTGCGTTGGAAGAGTGGTTTTCGTATTTATTTTACAAGAATCAATCTTGAATCAATTTTAGTGCTCAATGGAGGAATTAAAAATGCCCAAAAAAAAGACATCAAAAAAGCAAAGCTTCTCATTCAAAAATATGCCAATTAAGAAGTTAAAAAATAATCGAGAAGTAACAAAAATAAATACGGATATCTTGATGGATAAGAAATCTATTTCTAAGGCGTTATGGGATTGTTTAGTTGCGGATGATTTAGACAGTTTTAAAGAAATTCTCAAAACTCATTTAGAACTTCTTAATAAAGAACAGCTCGCACTTGAAGCTGGGATATCTCGCAGAACACTCTTTAGAATGTTATCTGATAATTCAAATCCGTCCCTTTCTAACATTTCAAAAATAATTCATAAACTTTGTGCTTGATATTGAAACAAAACAGATTCTAAGAAAAAAAAAATTAGAGGATAGAAAGAATATTTCAGGTCGTTACCTTAAAAATATTTTAATCCAGAAAAATTTATTCGATTTTTTATCCAAAA
>CAZFSQ010000272.1:0-3958 GCA_964521975.1 uncultured Oligoflexales bacterium
GAACTTTTCAGTTATACCAATAGGTCTGAGGTTTTCATCCGGAAACTTGAGTGAAGGAAATAAAATAGCTCTAGGAAAAGTAACTGAAAAAAGAAACCAAGTTATGAATAAATTTATCCAAACTTGTATAAAAGAAAAAGGGAAGTGGAAACATTTAGAAAATGATCCAGGAAGAATAAGCGAATGCACCCCAATGGGAATCGCACCAGATAATCGCTACACAAAGAGAATTGCGAATGTATTTTGCTGCGATAAATAATAATGTTCAAATTATTTCACAACTAATTTCCCACTCCAAAGTTCTTCAATAAAATCTTGAAAATTCATGACCTCAACATCATTCGCAAGAGAATGTGAGAGGTCGTTACAGACAACGATTTTTCTTTTGAGTTGAACGTCCTGTGATAACGCTTCCAGTCCCTTTAAATCAGAAGAAAAAATGCTCTTTGCCGATTTTACTTCAATGGCAATAGTTCCATTGATAACAAAATCCACCTCTAGTTTTGTGTCATGAGTTCGCTAAAATTGAATCTTCCAGTTTAAAAAATGGTAATCCGAGTAGTCTGTTTCTGATTTTCTATGAAAATCAGCTACTATGTCCATGATGGCATTTTTTTTATGATAAGAAAAGTTTTGAGATCCTGCTAAATTTATTATGAGAGTGTTGCAAAACTATTTTTTTATGAAAAAGATCCCCAGGCGTTCGCTACGCTCACTGGGGATGACAAGGGTATGACAAGGGTTTCCTGTCATGCCCAACGACCGAAGGGAGTGCCTGGGCATCTTAAAACATAGTTTTGCAACACGCTCATTATAGATGTGTTGCGAGCACAGTTTACTCAAGCTAAATAAGCAACTGAAGAGAGCGGGGATAGCCATTTGAAATTTAAATTTTTTTATATTTTAATTTTGCAATTCTTAAGCCTTCACATATTACATGCTAAAGAGAATAAGCCGGTATTGCTAACCGATACCCAACTCACCTTCGAGGGCATCATGGGTTTTTTAAAAGAAAATCCTGAAGTGAATTCTCTAACTGAATTTATTAGCCGTTTGCCTCTTGCGTTTCGTAGTGGGATTTCGATCGTGATTGATTCACAAGGTGCAATCCAAGGTGTGTCGCCTGAAAATCCTCGCTTCATCATTCATGGACAAAATGCAAGCAACTACCGATCAAGAACTATCAACTATCAAATTATACTTGCTGTTAATCGGGGAATTCCTGTCATTGAAGTCATCGAATTTTCTAGCAATGGTTTTGTGCCGCATAGAATTGAATTTAGTAGTTATACACCCAATAAGCTCATGAATGTTCAATCTCCTATAGTTGATCAAAATCTTGAATCCTGTTTAGGTTGTCACCGTTGGTCAGATAAAGAAAAAGATCGAGAAAAAAGTTGGCTTGAAAAATTACGAGCTTTTCGACCTAACTGGGAACCTTATCCTCGTTGGCGTGGAATACTTGGTTCAATTCATTTAGGCTCTCCCTCCTTACTAGAGGTACGAACTCTCGAACATTTACAAAGCATAGCCAAATCCGATCCATTACTCTCATTATTACCCATTCCTGATGATATTAAGAATTGCTCGCTTAATAATACTGGATTGAGTGAGATGCTTAATATTATGAATGCTAGACGCATTCTAAGTCAATTAGAGCAGCATCCTGAATTTAATGAAAATCGCTTAGCTTTTGTAGCGGCCATTATGCGTGATGATCAGTGGTTTACCCTTCTCCCTCAATGGCTTGAAGCTGATGATAAAAAAAAGTTAACAATTGAAGACAGAGTTAATAATCAATTTAAAAGAAATAGAAAGAAGTTAGAAGAAAGTGTAAGCGGTTATTATGCTTTATTAATTGAGAGTCTAATAAAAGCTGGACATTCAGAAGTTAGCTATAGAAATTTCGGATTAAAGTCTTTTACCCTGGATTCAATTACAGGTCTTTTAACGTTTTCGGAACTTCTATTCGGTAAAAAGCACAACCCATCCTTGGATTGGCCGATGATTTTTAAGAATTACGCAAACGATTTACCACACGATTATACAGGAGGGCTTGAAGGATTAGAATCGGTTTTGTTGCATCTAAGTATTCAACCTGTTTTAAATAACGTCCCCGATTTAGAGAAAAAGTGGCAATCAGTATTATATCCCATCAATTACCCCAATGATATTTTGAAAACAATCCACGAATACTCAGCTTTAAATTCTCAGCAAAAGTGTCAAAGTTTAATTCGGAAAAGAAAAAAAAGAGATGATTAGTTTATTACGAGGGCACTGATGCCCATTTTTTAATCAAAAAAAATTAAAACATCTGTTATTTTTTTAAAGGAAGAGAAAAAGCCGCTGGTGGGCTTCGCGGCCTTCAAAGCCGCTGATAGTTTATTTCGGTAAGCTATGGTGGGTTCGATTCCCACTCCTTCCGTTTTTATTGATTAAAAAATTTTAGAAGCGAAAACAATAGATGTCCACTTTTGCTATCTTTGGTCATGTTGATCACGGAAAAAGTTCTCTCTTACGAAAAATTACTGGCCTTGAACCCTATCGCCTCAAAGAAGAATTTGATCGTGATATGACGATTCAACTTGGCTACTCATTTCTATCCACCTCGCAAAACGAAAAAATAAGTTTTATTGATGTTCCTGGTCACGAAGATTTTAGAAAAACTATGTGTAAAAGTTTATTCCAAGCCGACATGTTTATTTTCCTTTGTGCCGCCGATGATGGTTGGATGCCGCAATCAGAAGAGCATTTTTGGCTGCTCAGCGAATTTTATAAAAAAAAATATTTTCAAAATGGTTTTATTGTTATCAGTAAAATAGATCGTGTAGAAAAATTTGCAATTGAAAAATTACAAAATATTATTCTTGAAAAGTCACAAAAGTATTTTGACCGTCCTTTTCCGATCCACCTTTTTTCTATTAAAGAGTCCTCTAGTGATTCTATCGACCTAATTAAACGTGAAATTGAAAATCTTCACCAACATAATTGCAGTTCATTGAGAAAACCCCAGCAAATGTTTTTAGATCGTGTATTTCAACCGAAAGGCAAAGGTGTGATTGTTACGGGAAGTTATTTGGGTGAACAAATTCCTCCTGGCCAAAAAGGTTATCTTTATCCAGAAAAATTGGAAGTCAAAATTAAAAATATGGAATCACATTTTACAAATAATTTTCCACAGGATCAACTTTTCCGCCTCGCGTTAGAATTGTCGGGTGCAAGTAAAGAAAATGTAAAAAAGAATTCTTTTTTTTCATTAACTAATGAAGTCAATGTCACCAAAGAATTATTCGTCGCGATTTATTTTTTTGGAAAAGAGAAAAAGTTATCCCATAAGAATGTACAATTATTATTTGGCACATTTGATACGCAAGCACTCATCATAACAAAGGGGGAAACGCATAAAGTCAAATTTAAATCCCCTCTTCCTATTACCCAAAATGATCTTCTAATTCTTTTGTCGTCAGGGGGTGAAAATCTAATTGGTGTTGCGTTGGTTATTCAGGATAAAATTTTAAAAGTAAAAAAAACAGTAGAAAAAGCTAAAATTAGAAAAACTATTTCTCCCTTTGAAAAAGAGTTAATAAAGATAGCGAACAATACGGAATTCGTTTCGCATAATATCAAAAATCTCGACATGACTAAAAATGATCGCTCATGCCTATTTGAGTATACAGAAGCTAAAAAAATTAAAAAATTAGATGACACCCATATTATGTCTTATTTAGCGTATGAAAAAATTTCGCAAAGAGTTTTGAGTTTCATCAGTGAAAAAAATGGAGCGACTACAAGTGAAATTAGAGAGTTTCTTGGGATGGGGCGAAGATTGGTTGTTATGATTTTGGAAAGAATGGATTACGATAAATTAACCCTTCGCGATGGCGATAGACGAGAGTCTGTGGGTTGTAACCGGTCACGGAAATGTGGTTGACAAACCCCTGTCATCCCCAATGATTCG
>CAZFSQ010000273.1:0-3941 GCA_964521975.1 uncultured Oligoflexales bacterium
GTAGCGATAATCATCACTCACTGGACGACTTTTAGCAAAGTAACGATGTTCTACCTGAATTTGATTGATGCCAAATTTTGTCGCCAACGATGTTAAATCTTCATAAAAAATCAAATAACCACTGGTTTGTAAAATCATCGGAAGATCGACATTTCTGTGAAATAAAACTAATTTTTGTTGAAATGTTTCACCCTCTGGATTGTGATGATCCATTGGCTGCGTAATTTTAATTAGAAACTTGCGATATAAAGTCGTATGACTTGACTGTTCCGACACCTTGACACCTGGTAACGCAACTAATTTTTGATAAATGTCTTCTTGAGAAAAAACACTCGAACTTAAAACAAATAAAAAAACCGCCATCAAGTATTTCATTTACTTTTCCCTCCCATATCATGCAAAAAATTTTCAAAAACTAAACTATGCGGAACCGACATTTGGATTTCATGCTTTCTATTTTTTCTTAAAGCGTCATAGAAATCAACTAATATAAAATTTTCAATTTGTTTGATCACAGACAAACTTGTCTTTGACAAACGAATAGATGACAACGCTAACCAATTTTGTGAACAGATGATCTGGGTCAATAAAATAATTGTCATCGCCACACCATCTTCAATTTCCGTTTGTTTTTTCTCTCGACAAAGACTGATCCAATCGTGCCATGCCTGTTCTTGTTCTGTGGTGAGTGAACGCATCCATTGTTCCAATTTACTCGTACTCGGTTTTTCAAAACTTAAACTGCCTGACCACTGCGGTTGCATTTGATCAATGACACTGCACAACTGACCCATCTTCCACAATGATGACGACACTCCTAATACATGACAGAGACGATGTAATACTCTACTCCATAAATGATCTGGTAAATTTTGTGCGAAAGCTGGCAAGCGAAATGTTGATTTTAGTTTGATTTTATCAGGATTGCTAGCAATGCCAAGGACACTTGAATTGATGTACTGTGTCACATCTTCTGAATTACGAATCGGCGTTGTCATATTTTGAAATAATGGATTGGATCGCGATGGTTGTTCTAACATAAACATTAGATCATCCAAAGCAGGACCAATCGTCAGAATTGATTTAGCAATTAATTGATATTTTTTAGGTAAATATTCTAAAAGTTTTTCAAGGTTCTCTCTCTCTAATGGATAGACCTCAAAAATGTTTCTTTTTTCGCCGCTAATTTCCCAGGAACTTTTCCATATTGGAGATAATGCAGCACGCGATTCTAAAACAGTGATCACACGCCAAAATAAATCATAATTCTTTTGTCGCATCGCCGATTGTGCTAGATGCGATAAATCATGATTAGTGTAGCCAAAAACTTTAGCTTTTGTTGTCAAAACTTTTCTGAGCAAATCATCATTTTTTTGAGAGAGAGCCATGTCTAAAACAATATTTAATACAGGCCAGGACGGCTCGGAAAATTTTTCAAGATATAAATTTAAATCTTGCGAAAGAACCTTATATGGATCATTGGTCACTCGCAATAGACAAAGCATTTTAGATCGCTCATCTTCTTTCAGACAGTTTGTTTGACTCACCCACTGCATCGCACCCTGTATGGCAGAGCGATATAGATTCTCGCTCTGGTGATTTCTATCATTTTTAAGTCTCATCAAAATCTCACGAGCTTCCCACAAAAGCATTTCATCTTCACGGCGAATATCGACAAAATGATGAACCAGTGTAATTGCAGCTAGGATTGAATCACTTTTATTTTCTTCATAATCTAATGCAGGACCTTGCCAAATAGCAGGATCTAAAATGGGGCCGTGAAATTGATTCGCATTTTTATAAAACACAGAAAGTATATTGGACAATTTATTTTCCAATTTTTTATATTGATAAAGTAACGACGATAAAGCTGACCATGCTTCGGGTATCGAAGGAAAAAGCGTAAGAGGATCTTGCAATAATTCATTCAAATGGTGAGCATAAGAAACATCTACCTGTCTTTCTACTTCTTGCAAAAAACTTTCCAATTTTCCGATGCGTCTTTGCCAATGCGATTCACTCTCTAAGACAAATCGAAAATGATTTTCATATATCGAATGTTCTGTATCGCCTAACTCTTTAATGAGTTCGATCACCTGCGGAAAATATTCGGAGGCTTGCGGCACTTGCATAAGGTAGTGTCTACACTTCTCAAACATACCGATATCCATCGCACGCTTTGCCAGTTCAAAATAAAAATGATCTCTCGCCCAATCAACAATATCTCCATAATCCCTAATTGCTATTTCAATGGACTCATGAAAACGTTCATAAAATTTTAACAACATTGTTGGATCGGGTGTGTCCATCCAAAATGTCGCTAACAATAATTTTTCTGCATGATTCAACTCATGATCTTGAAAAGATTTTAAAATGATCCATCCCAACCATTCCGCTTTTTTATTTTTCCACAGTTCCAATAAAATTTTGGTACGAATTTTAGAATGGAGCATCCAATAAAAATTTGAAAAATTTTGTCCTAAATAAGAATGAATTTTTTTAAGAATTATTTCAATTTGTGATACTTGATTTTTCAGAATGAGTAACTCGATAAACTGCACTGCTTTTTCTATAACAGGAGAAGCTTCAAAATCTTCCCACAATAATGGCTCTAATTTCTCCCACGGAGCATCGAGTTCAATTAATTTTTCTATTTGAAATTTAAGAACGTTTTCTTTGTCACAAGTAGAAATATTTTTTTTAATCGGTTGTTGATCTTGATCGAAAATTAAATTTGTTATTTCGCTGCTTAATTTATTTTTAGCACTGCCTGATAAATCTGACTGCTTTACTTTTCTAAGTAATCGCCCCACCGTTTTTAAGTTTTTTAATTTTTCTGATTCCATATGATTAAGTTATTTTAATCATAGCATAGATGGTGAGTTTTTAGGACACGAGTCTATCCCATTTTTTTATCTTTCACTTGTTCAATCAACTCCAATTCATATTTAACTCTTTCAGAAACCCATCGTTTGAGTAAACTTTGATAACTTCTTTCTCCGTGCAAATCCGCTAATAACTGTAAACCATGCACTAAATTAGCAGGTAAACGAATTGATGTTGGATACGTCAAATGAAACGGTTCTACTTCTTCCCATTTTTCATTTTGAATAACCTCTTTTTTTAATTTAAGCAGATCTTTCTTAGAAGGCTGTTTCATTTTTAAATTCTCCATCCAGTAATAACTCTAATAAGAGCTGTGGTTTTACCGCTTTCATTATCTTTAACTTTTTCTTTTAAATAAAAAATTAATAAAAGTTTTTTCCCACCATCACTTATGCCTATTAATTTATAAGTTTCGTAATCACGTCCAGGTTTGGATTTATTACGAAAGACTTGATGGCGATTAAAGAAACATTCCTCAGCTTCATATGTAAAGACATGATGTTTACCAATCTCCATGATATTCCCATGATCCCACTCAAATTCTATCTCATTATATTTAGATGGATGCACCATACAAATCACAATAATATATATGTAGCTACAAAACAATTAAATTAAGTGAGCGTATATCTATATATGTAGCTACATTAATTTTTATTATGCTGAATATTAAAAATGAGAAAAGGAAAAAAAATCGCAATGTCCTCTGCACCCACTCAATAAACTATCTCTTAATCGCCTTTGGATCTAAAGCATCTTGCAGACCATCACCTAAAAAATTAAACGCCATCACAATTATCAAAATAAGTAATCCAGGTATAATTGCTAGCGATGGTGCTGTATAAATAATCTCTCGTGCATTATTGAGCATATTTCCCCATGATGGGGTTGGCGGTTGAATACCAAGACCCAAAAAACTTAGAGCAGCTTCATATAAAATTGCATTACCCGTATTAAGCGTCACCGCAACAATCACAGGAGCTAAAACGTTGGGTAAAATTTCTTGAAAAATAATGGCTGCATGTGACATTCCGATTGTTTTTGCTGACAAAACA
>CAZFSQ010000274.1:0-3930 GCA_964521975.1 uncultured Oligoflexales bacterium
TATCCCAGCGAGCACTAATACATTTCATGGCAAGAATATATCTTGCTTCGGGAGCCCAAACTCTCAAATGAGTTAAATTCAATACTTCTTGCTTTGAAAAATCACCTTGAATAAATCCCGTAGCTCCATCATTCAACCAATCATCTTCTAAATTAAATTCTTGGGCTATTTGCTTAATTAAAGCACGAATTGCTTGTGTAGGTTTAAATATTCCATCAATGTCTTTCGTGCTTTCTCTTGCATTAAAGACAAAACACATCACGGCTTCACCCACAATGCCTATTTCTCCTATTTCATCTTTTGCTTTTAGCTTTTCATTTAACAATTCAAATAGCTTTAAAATTTTTCTCTTATCAAGCATTAAGCTCGCTCCATAAAATTATCTAACACAAAGATATTATTTTTTCTGAAGGCAATATGAGAATCTCGAATAGCCATTGCTTTAAGCGAGTTCATTTCGGAAACAAACCAAGGCTTAGCTAAGAACATCTTCGTATGACACCAATCTGGTAAATCTGTTTTTGTTTCATAGCACAAAAACATGAGTTTACTCAAACCGACTTTGATACCCATTTCGTAAATCATTACAACCGATGCCGATTTTTAATTGTTTTTCTATGTTAGATATAGAATCTCCTCTAGATCTTCTTTCTCTGGATATTCCCTCTTGGGTTGGTTTGGCTTTTGTATCTCGTGTTCTACCCTCAATCAATTTCAACTGATTTCTTTTGAACCATGTATTCGGGTTTTCTCTGATTCCATCCAAATTATTTCCGGTGAGTAATAATTTATTTTCGATGATTCGAGTGATTTCTATAGGTAAAAATCCTCTGGCTAAAGAGTCATTGAATTTTTGTACGATCGCAGCATTTTCTCGCAAATAAATTTCTTTACATATATCTAAAGCTTCTTCAATGGAATCAAATTTTTGATTAGGTACAATATTTCCATCGGCACTCATTAAAACAACCCGTCGGGATTCGCGATCAAATTGAATACGCTCGACAATCAAAGCTGATGCTAAGACTTCGGCAAAATTTCTTCGTGCGATTTCTGAGTTTGGGTATTCATTCCATATGGCCCAATTTTGTCCGATAGAATTTAAGTATCCTGCATTCGTTTGTCCAGGCTTAGGCCCAAACATGGTTCCGCCAACGGCACTCTTAGCTCCATCGGAAAAAATTTCAAATATTTTAACTTGGGCTAATTCTTCAGGACTCCATTGCCTAGTATCTTGAGCATCTTGATATAAATTATTTTTAAAAACATTTTTCTCAAGATTTTCTGGATTCACAAAAGTTTCTTTCGATGCTTTAATTTGGTATAAAATTTTGACGGGACCACCCGTTAATTTTCCATCAATCACTTCAAATAAGCCTTGTTGCCTTCTATCTTCAAGCACCAGTGATTTTGATAAAATTTGTGCCGTTGGGTTTTTAAATTCCTTCGCACGATTTCTAAATAAAGCTGCTTTTAAGAAGGGAGCATTTCGCATCTCAAGCCACCAACTTCCTGCTTCTGCACCATCATTCTCTGCTCCATGATCGTGACCTTCATTGGTTAGTAAAACAGTTTTCAAGATTTCAATGGGTAACTCTGAATTTTGAATTAAGAATAATCGGCTGGCTAGATCATGATAAAAAATAGAATAGAGAGCATTGAGTCCGTTGGCTCCACCTAGTTTATTGGTTCCTGCATTTTGTTCTAATTGATTTCTGATTTCATTGATATCAATTCCCACCGAACTTAAAATTCGCAATTGATCTGCATTGAATTGATATTCCTGTACGACTTCTCTTGTCTGATCAGGAATCGCTTTCACCGTATCATGTGTCGCTCGACTGAGCATATCAAGAGCAAACATTCCTCTGGCACTTAAACTAAAATTATTCATATCAATGATACGGTCATTATAAAATCGTTCAATCAACACGCGATCCTTTAAACCATTTCTTACATGGGCCAAAACATGATCAATATTATTGCGGACACCGTTTAACATATTTTGATTGCCAGAACTTTGAGCGAGTTCCAATTGTCTTTGAAACTCTGTACCATTACGAATCATCTCTTGAGCATACTGAGCTTGCGATAATCCATTAGGCAATTCGCCAAAGAGTTCGACGAATTCCCCACGATCAACTTGTGCAATCCACTGTCCCAGCGATAAAAGTCCATTCACCTCTGAATTAAAACCAATCGCTCGATCCGCTATATCTTTTTCATTTTCAAATAAAGCCGATTCTCTTGTGCGAGCCATTTTACAAGAAATAAAAACAAGTGCGAGGGTCATGAAAAATAATTTCATATTTTTCTCCGCTTTTAAGTGAATGATATATTGAATATTATATACTAATTTTTAAATCAGTTATATATTGGATGTTTTCATTTTGTAACCCGTCAGTGATTGATGGCTGAGAAACCACTTGTCATGCCCAATGAGCACCAGAGGTGCGAATGCCAGGGCATCTTATTTAAGTACGAAAAGATCCCCAGGCACTCGCTTCGCTCGTTGGGGATGACAGCTTCTTCTCATCGACAAACCGGTTGCTTTATTTTTAAAGAAATGATGAGGTTATATGCTAGAAGAACACCAAGAGGAATTCCATAAGCGTCTAGGGCTTTTCGATGCCACGATGTTGGTAGCTGGAACGATGATCGGGTCGGGGATCTTTATTGTCTCTGCCGATATTGCTCGTGATGTGGGTTCTACTGGTTGGATGATGCTTATTTGGTTGCTTACAGCAGGAATGACGGTGATGGGGGCCTTATGTTATGCAGAGCTTTCCGCCATGATGCCTCATGCGGGTGGGCAATATGTTTATTTGCGTGAAGCATTCAATCCGATGTCAGGTTTTTTATATGGATGGACTTGTTTTCTTGTCATCCAAACAGGGTCCATTGCGGCGGTGGCGGTGGCTTTTGCAAAATTTCTTGGCGTTTTTTTTCCGGTTCTGGGTACAGATTATATTCTATATCATATCCCCGATATCAATTTTTCCCTCTCATCAGGTCAGCTTATTGCAGCAATGGTCATCGCCTATTTGACTGCGATTAATTGTCGTGGAGTTGATTCGGGAAAATGGGTACAAAATATTTTTACAGTGGCAAAAACTTTTGGTTTATTACTGCTGATTTTTATTGGTTTATCTATTGCATCTAATCCAGAAGCGATCCAAGCGAATTTTTCTAATCTATGGGAAGGAATTTTTACCACACCTAAATTTCAAGCTGTTGAAAAAATGATTCCTCTGGGGCCAACGTCAGTGGCATGGATGGTTGTCGGTGGGGCGATGGTAGGCTCTCTTTTTGCTGCGGATGCCTGGAATAATGTGACATTTACCGCCGGAGAAATTAAAAATGCGAAAAAAAATCTGCCGCGTAGCTTAGTCATCGGCACGGGCATTGTGATGCTATTATATGTGCTAGCCAATTTAGGTTATCTATCTTCCCTTCCGCTTTTGGGAACTCCTGATGGATTATCACCTACTGCACGAGGAATTTCTTTTGCGAAAGATGATCGCGTGGGGACAGCGGTATTTGAACTAGCGTCACCTGATTTTGGGATTTATATGATGGCTCTTGCCATTATGATTTCTACTTTTGGGTGTGTGAATGGAATGATTTTAGCTGGGGCAAGATTATATTATACGATGGCTAAACATAAATTATTTTTTAAATCCGTGGGAACTCTAAACCAGAATAAAGTTCCGCAAGCGGGTCTTATTTATCAAGGGATTTGGTCGGTGGTATTATTATTTTCTGGAACGTACAGTGAATTGTTAGACTATGTGATTTTTGCGGCGTTATTATTTTATGTTTTAACAGTGTGGGGTCTCTTTCGTCTGAGAAAAATTCATCCGCGTATGGAACGACCTTATCGCGTATTTGGTTATCCTTGGATGCCCGCTCTTTATATTATCTTATATT
>CAZFSQ010000275.1:0-3905 GCA_964521975.1 uncultured Oligoflexales bacterium
CAATTAGAATTATCTCATCTATTAGAAAGAAAACCTATCGCCCTCTCTGGTGGCCAACGCCAACGAGTCGCGATTGGCCGAGCCATCATTCGTAACCCTGATGTGTTTTTATTTGATGAACCACTTTCAAACTTAGATGCAAAATTGCGTGGACACATGCGAGTCGCCATCGCCAAACTTCACAAAAAATTGGACGCCACGATTGTCTATGTTACTCATGATCAAGTAGAAGCGATGACTTTGGCGGATAAGATTATTGTTTTGAATAAAGGTCTCATTCAGCAAATGGGAACACCCATGGAACTTTATCATCACCCCAAGAATCTTTTTGTTGCAACTTTTATTGGCTCTCCTCCTATGAATTTGGTGGAAGGAAAAATCAGAAAAGAAAATGAAAATGTTTTTTTTATGAGTAAAACTGGACTTAAAGTCGATTTGAACCGTTACACAAAAGACAAAAAAAACATTCTCAATTATCTCGAAAAAAATGTCATGCTTGGTCTACGTCCAGAAGATTTGCGTATTCGTCCACGAGAAGATGGTTCTCTCGGCGAAGCATTTGTGATTGGCGATGGTGTGGTTACTTTGTCAGAACCACTGGGTTCAAACACCGCTGTTTATTTTGATCTTCATGGTCATGAACTTGAATGTATGCTCCATCAACAACATCTCCCTAAAAGAAATGAAGTGCTGAAGTTTTATCATCAGAGTAAGCATCTTTATTTATTTTACGAAGGGGAATTGATATAAAGTTTTACCCCCCCTTTTTACTTATCCTCTCCCAATATTGAGCCACAGACGGTATCGTCCGTAATTTTTCTAAATCTTTTAGATGATCTTTTTGTCCTTCAATTCGCGAAAGAGAAAACAAAATTCTTTCGATGATATAAAGTGGTTTGCCATTTCTAAAGTTTCTTGAATGATTGGCGGTTTTTTTTAACCACCCCACAACTTCACGATCATTTTTTCCGGCAAAGATTTCTCCCAAAGCATCCACACTCTCTGCTCGCACAACCAGTGCTTTATCTTGTAATCCATTTCTTAGAATTTCCGTTACACAAATATCATAGGAATGTTGCAAAACGTTCTTGAAAGATGCCCAGGCACTCGCTTCGCTCGTTGGGCATGACATGAAATCCTTGTCATCCCCAGTGACTCCCGAAGGGAGGAACGCCTGGGGATCTTTTTCCTTACAATGTAGCTTTGCAACACCCTCATTTGTCGTTTTTCGACAAAACCTAATCCACGCCAATCGCCACTGCCAATGCCATTCGCTTAATTTTTTGCCATTCGCTTGCCAAAGACTCATCAGGTTTTCTGGGGTCTCTTTATAAAATAGAGTCCACTCTTCTTTAGTTGGAATGTTATTTCCAAGCTGAAGACCGATCCCTGATCCAGTAAGCGGCTGCATCAAAAAAAACATTGTCAGCAACATATTAAAATTTATGATCTTTTTATTTTTTTTTATTCTTTTACCTAAAGTTTTCATTTTTCCTCCCGAAAAGAAGGTTGATGGTTTTGGGAATTTTGCAAAATCAAAAAGTTTTGCAGTTCTTAAATCAATATTTGATCACCTGCAAATTATGCAAGTCACAAGGGAGACCTATTTATGCAAGATCAAAACATATGGTACGTCTATCAAGCGTCGCAACAGCTCGGCCCTTTCGGTAAAGATCAAGTTAAACAGATGGTCCTTACTAAAATGATCGCTCAAGATGCATTTATTTTCAAGGCTGGCTGGAAAGATTGGCGGCCATTAGAAGATTGTTTTGAAGACATCGGCATTCCTTTTAACATGCGACATGAGACTCGAAATCGTCGATCAGCAGCACCGCGATTCAATGTCGCAGGAAAAATTATTGTTCATAATAATGGTCAATTAATTATCGGTAAAGGCGTCAACATTTCTCGTTCAGGAGTTTTTATTGAAACAAAAGATCAGTTGTTTACGCTTGGTGAAGTTTTAAAACTTACGATTAAGTGTGATGGGTTCAGTAAATCATTTCACGCTGATGCCCAAGTCATTCGATTTAATTCTGACCCAAAATATCCATTAGGTTATGGAATGAAGTTTGAATCCATTGATCCCCATATTATTCAAGAAATAGATCGCATCATCCAGAAAAAAAATGCAGAAGACCAACAAGTACGTTCCAGCATCATTTTGAAAAAGTAGTAGAAAAAAAGGAGAAGAAAACATGAGTTACTTTAAACAACCTAAAAAAACGTGGCCCGAAGTTACGAGTATCAACGAAGCTCAAGAATTGGTTGATTGCGGGATTGTTCTTCGCTGGGATGATGTCTCTACGCTTAGAAAAAACCTTCCACACGCTGAACATGAAACACTTGTAAAATATTTTGCCCAAAGGTTAGCCGAACGAGCACATCATCGTTTATCAAGTGAAATCATCATCGAAAGTTTTTTAATTTTTGTATCATCAGACCCAAGCGAAAACGTGTGTAATTATTTTTTAGAGGAAATTTTTACACACCCTTCTTGTGAGCAGGCTTGTAAAACTTTGCTTGATGTTTCGTTATCGAATCTTGTTTGTGATGACGAGCATAATGACGATATTTATTCGATGGCAGTGGCTCTGATTTGTGAAATGGGTTTGAGTTTGAAAGAAGCACAAAAAGTTTATCCTGATAATTTTACGTTCGCGGATAAATTATTGGAGCATATTGATTCTTATTTGCTCTCGGTAAGTAATTTTAACAGTTTCAACATTCGACTTATTTTGCTTCATTATTTTGCAACCCTTGAAAAAGGACAAACACATAAAAAATATGTCGATAAAATCATGAGTCGTTTTGGTCAAACCGTGTTTGATCACATTTTTTCCCTCTTATTCAATAAGAAATCAGAGGGCGTTGCGATTCAATACATCTTTGAAAATCTACCTTACTGTTTAGAAGGAGATGCAAAGACGCAAGTTATTATCAATGAAACTTTCAAATTTTTTATGCTCAAAAATCCCGAAAGGTTTATTCTATTCATGCAAACTTTAATGGCATATGTATCGCAAATAGAAGCTCCGAATAAAAAAGATATTCAAGAAACGATTCTCAAACATCTTGGAGCATTATTCATGGTGGCTTCAGAAGTCAATCACCGTCCCCTTGGTCGCGATCTATTGATCTGCATCATGCAACACTCTTTTGAAGACTCTAAAATCAAGATGATTCAGCAGCTTTCAAGTATTCCACGCTTAAAGCCTGCATTCAAAATACTGATTCAAGAATTGAAAACAAATCACAAGCAAGATGCCAAAAAAGTTGCTGACTCCATTCCACATTTTAGAACCAATAAACGCGGTCGCAAGCCAAAATTTTCTCGTACCGAATTTGGTATGATTGAGCAATTACCTCATTTGGGTGCTCAACAAGTGACATCTATAGCAAAGGCGTCATAGAAATAAATTTTTTAATAATATCATGCGTTTATTCGATATTTAATTTTTCCACTAAAGTTTTTAAAAGCATAACCGAACCTTTTAATAGCTATGTAAGTGATGGTTAGTTTTGGCCATCGCATCAACTTTTAAAAGGGGGATTTATGCAAATTCTTAAAAAAGGAAGGGTTCTTTTGAACTTGTCAGTATTGATGCTGATAGGTGCAATTTCATTGACGGGATGTAAGAAGAAAAGTTCGGATTCATCGAGTGCAAGCACATCGACATCGAGTTCTTCAAGTAGTACATCAACTGAAGTTTCAACGTCATTAGCACTATCAGGTGCTTTAGCATTGACTTCGGACAGTTCATCTTCGAGTTTAAGATTAACTTCTGGTGAAAGAACAATTACATGCCAAATTGAAGGTAATGATGATTCGGCTCAAACTGTTACTGTAGATTCCACTACTGGTGAGTTTAAATTTACTGAAGAACAAGTTGCCAGCTTTATTG